>NZ_LZJM01000131.1:0-24529 GCF_001667665.1 Mycobacterium sp. E342 | reverse complement strand
GACCCAGGTTGGTCTGGTTCGAGAGTGGTAACTCATGACTTTTGATTCGTGTCAACATAATTGGAGGAGACACAGATGATCATCGACGCAGACAGTCATGTGTGCGAGCCGCCGGATACTTGGACCTCGCGGATGCCGTCGAAGTGGGGTGAGCTCATTCCGCGGATTCGTTACATCGACGATCTGGAGATGGATGTCTGGTGTATCGGGGACGAGATCGTCAACTCCCTGGCCTTTACCGTCTTCTATCAGGAAGCGGACAATCCGCTGCCGCATCGCCGAGAAGACGACTTTCCCGAGGTGCCGCAACGCGTCGAGGAGGTCCACCCGTCGTCGTGGGATCCAACGGAGCGGGTGAAGGTGATGAACGAGGCCGGCATCAACATGGCAGCGCTCTACCCGAACCTCGGGCTGACGAATCCGGATCGCTATCGCACCATCCCCGGAGCCACCCTCGACTTCCAATTCGACGTTATTGCAGCGTTTAACGACTTCGTCCTGAGCTGGGCTGAGCGGGAGCCGGGCCGGTTTATCCCGCTCGCGGTCGTCCCGTACTGGGATATCGATCGGTGTGTCAAAGAACTGGAACGCTGCGCTGCCCTCGGTCACAAAGGCTGGGTCTTGTCGGGCACACCCGAATACCACGGCGAGCCGCCGCTGTCGGATCGGCACTGGGACCCGATGTGGGATGTCATCAATGCATCCGGGGGCCCGGTCGCTTTTCACGCCGGCACCACGATGAATCCGGCTGAGTACAGAGTCGATCCGACTCAACGCACGGTGGGCGGGGACCGGGTCCGTGCCGTCGTCGATGTGGTGAAGTCATTCCTCGACAACGCCAACGCCTGCAGCAAGCTGCTGATGTCCGGGGTGCTGCCTCGTTATCCCGACATGAAATTCGCCATAGTCGAAAGTGGCGCAAGCTGGGTGCCGTTCCTGCTGGAGTCCCTCGACGTCCACTTCCTCCGGTACCGGCCGTGGGAAAACCGTCCCGAACTCAAGGCCGACGAACTGCCGAGCGAGGCATTCCGGCGCCAGGTCTTCGTCAACACCTGGTATGAGAATCTCCGCCCCGACGACCTCGCGCTGCTGCCGATCGACAACATCATGTTCGAGACGGACTATCCACACCCAACGTGCCTATTCGGCGAAGAGATCCAAGATTCGCTGACGACCAAGCTGAGCGCGCTCAACGAGGAGGACCGCAAAAAGGTGGCCTACCGAAACGCGATGCGTTGCTTCAACATCGCTGAGCACGAGGTCGGTAGGATCCCAGGCGCTGCGCTGCCGATCTGATGGTGACCCAGCGAAATACTGGCGCGTCGCCTGCCGCGGAGCAGGACGGCCGGATCGCTGCCACACATGGATCGATCCAATGCCTGGAGATGCAGCACATCAACATTGCTGCGCGGGACCTCGAGCTCACCATGGCACACTTCACCGATGTCTTGGGCGCGCAGTACGTGTACGACATACCGGCACCCCATTGGCATGCCGTGCTCGTCTACGTTGGTGGCGTGCTCTTCGAGCTCTTTGTACCGGAACATTTTCTGCTCAACGGCAGATATGGCCCCCACTACGTGGGGATCGAATACCAGGTGCACGATCTGAGTGCCACCCGTCACCAGCTTGCCGCCCGCGGTGTGGGCTTGATCAGAGACATCGGGATGGCTTTTCACACCGAACCGGAGCCATGCATGGGAATTGCGTTCGAGTTCTACGACCACAGTTTCCACAACGAGCGCTTCGATTGGAAGGAACCCCTCAAGTCGGCCGACTATTGGCGGCGCGATCATCCGATCGGGTACACCGGTCTGAAGCGCTACAGCGTGGCCGTCGCTGACCACGGCGCTGGACTGGCCTTTTTTCGGGACACATTCGTCATCGACGAACTCTACGAGGAAGACCGTCCGTTCATCGCCGGAAGGGTGACAGGTTTTCAGTTGGCGGACACTGTGGTCGAGTTGATCAGCCCGACCGGCGCCGGTGTCATCGACCGTCACCTGCGACGGTGGGGCGATGGTGTGCGGTCGGTTGTCTTCGGAGTTCATGATCTCGGTGCGGCCGCAGCCCATTTCGCCGGCCACGGTGTCGAGCTAGCTCCGGGCGACCAGACCGACACTCTCGCGATTATGCCCGCCGACAATCGGGGCGTGATGATGGAGTTCGCTGCCGAATAGGTGTCCACATCGGCCCACACCCATCATGCGGATTGGCATGGTGAGCCGGGGTAGAAGAGCGGCGCCCGGTTGCGCGGATGCCGAGCAGCTGCCCAAGCTGAGTACCGGAGTCGGGCTGCGGCATGGCGCGCTTCGCTGACGAGGTCGAGATTTCGTTGTCGAAATCTGCTGCACCACAGTGAATCCAGCCGCGGCGAGCATGCCATCGATCACGACGGGTGGTGAAGCCGCGACTCCCCGTATCGCAACCGCGGTGAGCGGACGCAAAATCGCGCACCGGCCTGTGCGGTCGAACCTCGACACCGACCCGACATCCTTGCACTCGGCACTGAGTTTGACGCCATCGCGGGTTGACCAACCAGCCCGATATTTCAGCTCTTTCGCACCGTAGCGAAGAATGACGTCACGTCGTCGACGAAGAGCTCGGGCTGCTCGAACGCGGCGAAGTGACCGCCGCGCGGCATGGACGTCCAATGCGTGATGTTGTAGTTGGGCTCGCACCAACTACGGGGCGTCTTGAATACTTCCTTCGGAAATGCCGCGATGCCGGTGGGTACCTCTACGCGATCGAATTGACCGCCGAAGGTGGAGAAGAAACTCTCCCAATACAGGCGGGCCGACGACGCCGCCGACGCGGTCGTCCAGTACAGCATCACGTTGTCGAGGAGCTCGTCGCGTGTCAGCACGTTCTCCGGGTGGCCGTCGCAGTCCATCCAACGCCAGAACTTCTCAACGATCCACGCCATCTGCCCGACCGGTGAGTCCACAAGACCGTAGCCGAGGGTCTGCGGCCTGGTTGCCTGTTGGCTCGAATAGCCTGAGTCCCAGCGCTGATAGTAGGCGAGGCTGTCTAGCGCCTGTTGCTCTTCGTCAGTCGGCTGGCCCATGTCCGCCGGCGGAAAGCTGACCGGCATGTTGAGGTGAATGGCGACGCATCTTCCGCCGGCACGGCCCAGCTGTGTGGTCACGGCGGCGCCCCAGTCGCCGCCCTGCGCCCCGTACCGCTCGTATCCCAGACGGCCCATCAGCGTATCCCACGCGGTGGCGATCTTCTCGATGCCCCAACCGGTATTCGTGGGCTTGCCTGAGAAGCCAAAACCGGGTAACGACGGGCACACCACGTGGAATCCCATTTCCGTCAGTGGTTCGATCACCTTGTGGAACTCAACGATTGATCCAGGCCAACCGTGGGTGATCACCAGCGGCAGCGCGTCGCTGCGCGGGGAGCGCTGATGAATGAAATGAATCTCCAGGCCGTCGATTTCGGTGGTGCAGTGATCGAACCTATTCAAAGCCGACTCGCGTGCGCGCCAGTCGTATTCGTTCGCCCAGTACGCAGCCAACTCGCGGGTGTAAGCGAGCGGCATGCCCTGGCTCCAGTCCTCGACGCATTCGGCCTCCGGCCAACGGGTTCGCTCCAGCCGCGCCTTCAGATCGTCGAGTGCGGCATCAGGAACCAAAATACGGAAAGGCTTGATGGAGGGCATGCGTCCGTTATAGCACAGGTTGCAGTAATCATATAAATGTATAGCTGTCCGCGGATTCACGACGCGGGAGGATCGACTCCGGTCTCAGGATCTCGATGGCCCGCCCGACGGCGAGTGGTTTGATACCCATTTCTCACGTTGAAACGTGTTGGCGAAACGGCGATCTGCGCTCTCGACTGCCCGCAGGGAGCCAATGCCATGGCTCCAGCGATCAGTAGTCAGCGGGGATCCGGAGCTGGCTGGATTAATGATTACCGGTACAAGTCACGTATTTGTGTGAGCCGACTGCAACGGCTAGTGCAACGCCGGGGGAACGGGCCGGCCAGCCATCCACCGCTCCGGATAACTCACTTGTCAATTGGTCGGGTGGATGTGCGGCAGGTTGCGCTTAGCTTTGCCGGCGTACCCGAAGAACTTTTCGAAGTTCTCGTCGTTTATGGGGTGTGCCGAATTGCGTTTCGCTGCCGCGCGAAGCGCGGCCAAACGCGCTCGAGCCTTCGGCAGGCCGTCCGCGGAGCCGGTCCGCTCGAGATGCACGACGTCACGCTCGACCGCCGCGATCTCGAGGCGAAGCCGCTCGCCTGCTTCTCCAAAAGTCAATAGGTCGTGGTCGTCCTCGTCGAGCTTTTCGCGTGATGGGACGGCGCCTGCCTCATCGTCGCTTGCCATGGTCATCCTTTTCGGGGGACGGCAATCAGTGATGCCCTAATCGTACCGAGCTCGGGGCGGGCCGACAGGCACTTCAGCGCGTATGCGCGAGCGCTGCGTGATGGAGGAACTTAGCCAGGTCCTCCCACGGTTCGAGATTATGCACTGAGACCCAATGGTTTCGGTAGCACTGGCCCTTCTCCTCCCATTCGTCGCCCACAGCTCTTGACGGTCTTGATCGTTCATCGTGGCAAGGTCGGCGGGAAACGCTCCGCTGACTGCCGGTATTATGAGGCCTCAGGCGGCAGGTCGACGGGATCGCGTCGGATTAAACCGTCGGGAGACTCGTTCGGTGTGCAAGATATCGAGGATCTCGCTCGGGCGTCCTACAATTTCGCGAGCCGGCGCTTACCGACCGGTGTCCACCCGGTGAGCGAGATGGTGCCCAGGTCCAGCGACTCGCCGAGGGTGAACTTTCCTGCCATCGACCTTGCAAGGAATTCCTGCATCACTTGTTCGGGTTCCCGGTCTAGTTCATAGATCACCAGGTACCGGTGAGTCGGGGGTGGCAGCACGGCGGGCAATTCCTGATCATCGGGAACGTTGACCTCCGAGATCGCATATCGTTGCGCCGCAACCACTCCGGGTACATCAAGGACCTGGGGTATGCCCGTGTTGTCGTACCACTTGTTGAAGGCATCGTCCTCATCAGCGATCGGATTGCTCAGCACGACGAGCACGTTTTTGGCCACGGCGGACACGTTATGACAGTTGACTGCCATAGTCAATTGGGTGACCTTATGCATCCTTGCGTCGGGGCGCCCGTTTCTGACATGGGTAGGCGCCGCGGCTGACCAACCCAATGAGCTGTCCGCCCTGCGCCACTGTCGTTCGCGTCGGCCATTCTTCGCGGGCTAAAGAAAGGATTGGGCAGGATCGGAACGTGCTCCGTCAAAAGCGCTTGCTGACACAAGATTTCAGCGTGCTTGGCCGGTGTGAGCTGCTACTCAACGCGGAGTAAACCGTTGTGCGCCGTCGAGACGCATCACTTCGCCGTTGACATACCCGTTCGTCAGCAGGAAGACCGCAGCATCGGCGAATTCCGCGGGCGTGCCGAGCCGTTTGGGGAATGGCACGTTGGCGGCGAACTTGGCGATGGCCTCTTCTCCGACCGACTCCATGATCGGCGTCTTCATGGTCCCGGGTGCGATGGTGTTGACCCGAATGCCGGCGGCACTGAGGTCGCGCGCGGCGGCGATCGTCAATCCGATCACACCGCCTTTTGCCGCAGCGTAAGCGGTTTGACCGATCTGGCCCTCGTAACCGGCGATGGACGCCGTGAGCACCAATGCGCCTCGTTCGCCGTCGGCCTGGGGTTCCGCAGCTGCGATGGAAGCGGCGACGAGCCGAGCGACGTTGTAAGTCCCGCTGAGATAGAGATCGATGGTCTTGGTGAACCCCGCAAGATCAGCCGGGCTGCCGTCGCGCTGCACGATGCGTTGAGCGACGCCGAATCCACCGTGGGCGACGACGGCATACCGCAGACGACCCAGTTGATTGGCCTGTTCGATCGCTTCCTCGACCGAGTCTTCGCTCGTCACATCGGTACTGACGAAACTCGCGCGGCTGCCCAACTCGTCGGCGAGCGCCTTGCCCTTGTCGGCGGCCAGGTCGGCGATCACCACGCCGAGGCCTTCGGCGTGCAATCGCCGCACCGTGGCCTCACCGAGGCCGCCCGCGCCTCCGCTGACGATCGCAGACGCACCGTTGAATTTTTCGACTGTCACTAATTCTCCTTTTGTGTGGACTGAACCTGTCATAAATTGCCGATCGCCAGGTCCCACGGATCGGCAGCAGTCTGGGGCATCCGGCCGAGCCGACGCGCATAGCCGGCCGGTGTGCCGTAGTCGTTTCTCCAGCTCTGCGCGCGCCGTGTCACGGCTCCTCTCGCCCGCTGACACGGACATGCGGGTCAAATGCTATAACTATATATCGCATTGGATCTGCGATCGCGGCGGGCCCCGTCGCGCAGGAGCGAGGCCCTATGTCCCATGGCTTCTGTGGAGAAGCGCGGCGCAGCGTCCACATCGTGAGCATCAATCGGCGGGAAGCGCTCAACTCCGTCACCGAGGACGTGCACCACGTGTTCGCCACGAACTGGAAGGCGCTCGACGCCGATGACGACGCGGTGCCCGACGAGGCGCTGGCGCTTGGCGAGCGGTTCGCCGCACTGCCGCCGCGAACTTTGCGGTCGTCGAAGGTGGCACTGAACATGCACCTTGCCCGGCTGCACAAGATGTACTGGAGTACGCGTTCGCGGAGAAACTGACGTCGTTCTCGACACCAGAGTTCAAGGAGCGAGTCGCCGCATTCCGCGCTCGAACCAAGAAGTAGCCGCTAGCGGTAGGCGGTGACGCGTGCCGCCGGCGCAGGCTTGCCGTCCCCCGATCGCGCGTGCGGCGGCGACGGCGGTGCCGCGCCCGATTCGCAGCGGCACTGCTTTGTAGCGGGACCGGTCGCTGGCAGTAGAAGGGACACAGATAGTCCACCCGCACCGACGCGGTTCGCATCGGCGCGCCGCCAGTGTTCACCGTCGCGCATGCGGCCAATTCGAGCCCCGCCGACGCCAACGGCGTCGTTGAGGAACGAGTCTATGTGTTGGTGCTGTCAGTCGAGAAGGTCGACGACGGTGGATAATTCCGAACCCGACAGCACAAACTCCTCCGTCTTGCGTAGGTGCTTTTTCCACAGCTCGCCGACCTGCTCAGCATCCCCGGCTTTGATCAGCTCCAGCGCCATGCGGTGCGTCTTTGCCGATCGGCGGATCGCCTGCTCTGCGCGAGCACCTTCCGTGGGCTGTAACGAGCGGTTTGCGTTCACGATGATGTGATGCAACATGTCGCTGACGATCTGCAAGGTCTTGTTGCCCGACAGCCGTGCGATTGCGACGTGGAAGTCTGTCAGTTGGACCACGGCATCGCTGCCTGGTTTCAATTGCTCCTCGGCTTCGACGATCTGCTCCAAGTCCGCGATTACTCTTGCGTTGCGCTGTTTGGCCAGCTGCACCACCATTGGCGTCTCGAGAGCCATTCGCGCGTCGTAGACGTCTTTGAGCGTGACGCCTTCGTACTCGAGAATCAGTCCGGCGTAACGGGCAAGCGTCTCGCGTCGCGGTCGGGTGACCCTGGCGCCGCCACGTACGCCACGCTGGACGACGATGAGCGATTCCGACTCGAGAACGCGGAATGCCTCGCGCAGCGTCGGTCTTGACACGCCGAACCGCTCCATCAGTTCTGACTCCGACGGAAGCATCGTCCCTTCGGCGATCTCGCCACGGATGAACATCCTGCGCAGCACGGTGGCCACGCGATCCGCCATCTTCGGCTCACGAAGGCTGGTGAGCTCCATATCGATCCTTCCACCGATAGTGGTAATCAACTAATTATTTGTAGGTTAGCCGAACGGGGCTGCATAAACCGAGTTACGCGCCCACCCAGTGATCAAGCTCATTTCTGGCACCGCATCGCCCGGCCCATCAGGTCCTTCGTGCACATCTGCTCGGAGATGATCTGGTTGAACCGGAAATCCTTCACACCGAGTCTGCCGTACTTTCCGTCGATCACAGCTGACTTAGCCGCGTCGGTCCGACTTCTCCACATAGGGAAGGCTCAACCGCTCGAAGAATTCCCGCGCGGTGGCGCGGAAGTCGTCATCTACTTCACCTACTTCATCGAAAATGCTGCGGCGTACCGATTCCTCAGTCCAGGTTGATGATCGCAGGAAGTGTGCGTCCGGGTGCATATGTGTTGAACAGGCGGTCGGCCAGCAGCGACTCCAGTTGCAAGTAGGAGCCGCACAGCGCATCGGTCTGAAAGCCTCGCTTCACGTATCGATGGAGGTCATGTTCGGCGGTCAAACCGGCCGCCCCGCACACCTGCAAGACGGCGTCGGCCACGTCGCGGTGTGCCCGACCTGCTGCAACTTTTGCGGCCTGGGCCGACAACGCCCCGCCGTATCGCCGCGAGTCGTCGAGAAGTGTTCGCGCGCCTTCCAATTTGGCCGCAGCAGCCGCTAGGGCATGGAGCGCGGACTGGCGCGAGCCGATCGGCGAACCCAACTGGACCCGGACGCTGACGTGTTCAACGGCGATGTGCAGGGCCTGGTCTGCCAACGCCACGAGTTCGGTGGCCAGCGAGCGATGCGCCGCCGCGATCGCGCGGCCCCACTCCGTTGACGCATCGGTCAGGTCGCCGTTGGCGGCCCCCTCGACGCGACTCCAGATCACACTTGCGTCGAATGTGTCGAGCCGTTCGCTCCGCAGCTGGTCGGCATCGACGACGGTGACAGAGGCCGTTCCCATCCCCCCAGAGATCGGAACCAGGACACGGCCGCGCGGGACACCGAGCAGGATGCCCTTCACCTGGCCCTCGTTCGAACTGGGCGTGGAACCTTGGGACAGCGCAGGCAGCACGACGGCATCGAGTGGCGGATCCGCCAACGCAGCCAGTTCGGCCAGCATGACGCGGTCCAGAGCATCGGTCAGCGCGAGCGTGCGCCCCTGTGCCCGGAACAACAGCGCACACGCATCTACCGGGGATTCGGACTCGATCTCCGACCAACCGAGCTCGGCCAGCAGCGGATCGATCGCCACGTGGTCCTGCTTGGCCGCGACTTCGTCGAACAGGCGGAACACCGCCTCTTCGATCATGGGCCACGATTCGTCGGTTGGAGTCGCTCCTCGCGTGCGCATGGTCACGATGCGCGGCTTTCCTTCGGCAACCCGAGAATGTGGTCGGCGATGATCCCACGCTGAACCCCAGCCGTGCCGCCCATGACCGTGGCGGCCCGCGAGTACCACCACTTCGCGCGTGCGGTGTCGAGCTCGTCAGGGCCGCTCCCGGTGCCGACCATCATGTGGTCTCGCGTGAGGTCGAGGATCAGGTCGTACACCGCGCGCTCGGCTTCGCTGCAGAGCAGTTTGTCGATGCTGCTCTCGGAGTCTACGGACTCGCCGGCAGCCAGCTTGCGCACGGTGGTGGCGGCACGGGCCTGCGCCGCGATGACCTCGACGTACACGCGCGCGAACCGCTCTCGCTGGGCCGAACCCGCTCCACGGGTCACCATGTATTCGCGCAGCCGTCCCAACTCCATCAACATATTGTTCAGCGCGGCATAGCCGTACATGCCGCGCTCGTACTGCATCAGGAACATCGTCACGGCCCAGCCGGCGCCGATCTCACCGACCAGCCGTTCCGGTGGCACGCGGACATCGTCGAAGAAGACCTCGGCGAGTTCGCGCCGCCCGCTGGCCAACGCGATCGGATGCACCGTGACGCCCGGTGCATCCGTGTCTATGAGCATCATCGTCAGGCCGCGGTGTCTGCTCTCTGGTGACCCGGTGCGGACGAGGACGCAGAGCCGCTTGGCCGTGCCGCCGTGACTGGTCCAGATCTTCTGACCGTTGACTATGAACCAACCCGAGCCGTCGTCGGTTGCCCGCGTCTGCAGGGAGGCCAGATCGCTGCCGGACTCCGGCTCGGAGAAGCCCTGTCCCCACCATTCGGAGCCGTCGAGACAGCGGGGCAGGTACTCACGTGCCAGGTGTGGGGCGAACTTCAGGATCGCCGGCCCCATCACCTCCAACGTCCACGCCTGCGCCGGGATGGGCAGCATCGCGTTCGCGAGCTCCTCGTAGAGGACGGCGCGGTGAATCTCGTTGCCGCCCAAGCCGCCAGCCGCCTCGGGCCAGCCGTATCGATTCCAGCCATCAGCGTGCAACCGTGCCATCACGGCTGCATCGTGTTCGAGCCCGGTCTCGGCGGTCGCGTACGCGGCGGTCCGCCAGTAATCGGCGCAGTCGAGCGTGCGTAGAGACTGTCGGAGATCCTCGCGGAAGATCGCGACCTGCGACACGTAGTCGCCACGGTTCACAACGTCGTTGAGGGAGGCCGACACTACGTCACCCCCTTCGGGTCAACCGGCTTGGATCAGTCGTCTGATCAGCTAAACAGTTATCTATAAGAGGTCGCGCCCGCCGTCCAGCAGGAGAAAGCCTCGGGGCCGGCGCACAAAACTAGATCGGGAGAGCGATTGGAGGGCCGCGTCTCTCAACCGACTAGGCAGGGTGCGTGAGCATCTCTCAGCCCGAGTCGACCACGTGTGCATACAATTCGTGTCACATGATGCGAATGCCTTGCCGCGTGATGAATGGAGACGTCTCGCGGAGGCGATGCGCTAGCGATCGAGCCGTCTGACCCAGATTGGCATTCATACGCTCGGTTATCGCGTAGGACGCCCGGAACCTGGCCCCTGTCTCACTCGGCTCACTACGACTCGCCCCGCTGGAGTTTTCCGAAATCGAAACCCGTGCTTCGCTCGATGTCGACACGAACACCTTCGTCGACGAAGTTTGGCTGGCCGTGCACTATTACACCCCGAATCTCGTAGTAGCTCGAATGCTCATCGGCGACACAGCAGAGCTGTTGGCGCGCAATGGCATTTACCGCGACGGGATCAGTCGGGTCCAACCGCAGCAGCAGCGCTGTGGTGCGGAACTCACTATGAGTGAGGGTGGCCGTCGGCCAGCCCTCGGCGTCGACGGTGCCGACCGCCATGACTTCGCAGCGCGACAGGAATTCGTCGATCTCCTCCGCGTCCATGCGGATATCACGCTTCGGCATTGGCGGCGACCACCCTCCGCGAGGGTCGGGAATGATCGACTTCGATTCGGAACACGACCCGCTTACCGTCTTCCAAACGCTCGCGAACGGTGTCGATCACGGCATCGGGTACGTCTGTCGGGCCCACTTCAGGTCGTGCGGGAATGAACGCGGCTGGATCGATCAGGCGGCTACGGCCCCATAAGGCAACGCCCTCGGCGGGATCGTCGTCGTTGACAATGACAACGCAGACGCGTTCGTCCGCGGCCAGATAGCGCGCCTTCGCGGCCTTGCGATAGGTCGTGAACTCGATGGCTCCGTCACGTGGGGTGCCGGTCATGGGGTATCCGATCACCGTGTCGTCGGGTCGCCTCATGAAGAGGAACATCAAAACCGGCCGGCCGTTCACCAACCATCCGGGGTATACGACCGTCAATTGGCAGCCTGGGTGCAGGGTAGGCTGCGCCTGGCCTTACCGGGTTTGCCGAAAAACTCCTGGAAGTTCTCGTGGTTGATCCGGTGCGTCGAATTGCATCGCGCTGCCATGCGGAGCGCTTTCAGGCGGGCTCGGCCTTTCGAGGGGTCGTGATCTGCGCTGGACTGCTCGAGATGTCCAACGTCATGCTCGGCGGCTGCGGTCTCCAAGTGAAGCCGCTCGCCTGCCTCCCCGAACGTCAATAGGTCGTGGTCGTCCTCATCGAGCCTTTCGCGTGTCGGGACCGCTTCGTCGACGCGTGCCATGGTCTTCCTTTCGGCGAACAGCAATTAGCCTCTTACCGCTCCTAAGTCATAGACACCTAAACAATTAGGAGCCCATCTGTGGATGAACGCCCGGATCGCCTCCGCGCTCGGCCCAGGTTGGCCCAGCATGACGTGGGTCGATCTGCCCTCGATCGCAAGCGCGCGGCCGATCGGAACTGCGCCCCGGTCCTCGTAGCGGCCGAAGGGATGGAGCCCGATGCCGATGATTGCGGTACCCAGCGTGCTGCTCGTGGTGCTCCTCGAATCGCTGGTTGGACTCCGGCGGACAGTAAGTATATAACTATATATCGGATTCGAGAAAGGCCCCGGGATTTGAGCATTGCACTGCTGCTGGAGATGGCCGTTTCCGGCGATCCCGATCGTCTCGCCGTAGTCGATCGTGGCGCCCGGCTGACCGCGTCGGAGTTGAGTCAGCTCGCGAGCGGGGGAGCTGGAGTCGTCCGCAGCTCCGGCGCTCAGCACGTGGCATACGTCGGCACGGGCGGGCACATGCTGCCGTCGTTGATCTTCTCGTCCGCGCGAGCGGCCATTCCGTTCACGCCCCTGAACTACCGTCTGAGCGCCGAGAGTTTGCACCAGTTGATCGGGCGCCTG
The DNA here is from genome assembly GCF_001667665.1 of Mycobacterium sp. E342. Taxonomy (NCBI): domain Bacteria; kingdom Bacillati; phylum Actinomycetota; class Actinomycetes; order Mycobacteriales; family Mycobacteriaceae; genus Mycobacterium; species Mycobacterium sp. E342. The sequence goes on along the minus strand of NZ_LZJM01000131.1, from coordinate 12,199 downwards.
CCGGCGCCGCTGGTAATCGCGGACCCGGAGTACGCCGAACTGGTCGCCGACGCGGGTAGACGCGTGATGACGTCCAAGGAGTTCACCGAAGCCGCTCGTGCGGGCGAACCGGTCGAGGAGTTCGCCGATCCTGATGATGTGGCAATCGTCTTGTTCACCTCAGGTACCACATCTGCGCCGAAGGCTGTGGAGCTGACACACAACAACCTGACCGGTTACGTCACGGGCACAGTCGAATTCGGTTCCGCTGACGCCGACGACGCGGCCCTGGTGTGTGTGCCGCCCTATCACATCGCCGGCATTGGTGCGGCACTGTCGAACCTTTACGCAGGCCGACGGATCGTCTACCTACGCAAGTTCGATCCGCGGGAGTGGGCACAGTTGGTGCGCGACGAGCGAGTGACGACTGCGACGGTGGTGCCGACGATGCTCGACCGCATCATCGCCGAGTTACAGGCCAGCCCGACGGATCTCCCGACGCTGCGCACTCTCGCGTACGGAGGATCGAAAGTGGGCCTACCGCTGGTCCGTAAGACCATCGCGCTGCTGCCTCACGTGGGGCTCGTCAACGCGTACGGACTCACCGAAACAAGCTCTACCATCGCTGTTCTCACGCCGAAGGACCACCGCACGGCACACGGCTCGACCGAGGAGGCCGTGGCGCGCCGGCTCGGTTCAGTCGGCAGGCCGGTGCCCGGCATCGAGGTCCAGATCCGTGATGAGACGGGCACTGTACTCCCGCCCGGTCAAACGGGGGAGTTGTTCGTACGGGGGCCCCAGGTATCAGGCCGATACACGGGAATCGGTTCAGTGCTCGACGCCGACGGCTGGTTCCCCACCAGGGACACCGCGATGCTCGATGACGAAGGCTATCTGTTCATCGGTGGCCGATCCGACGACACGATCATCCGCGGTGGTGAGAACATTGCCCCTGCGGAGGTGGAGGACGTGCTCGTGGAGCATCCCGACGTCCACGAGGTGGTGGTGGTCGGCATCGACGACCCGCAGTGGGGGCAGATCATCGTCGCAATCGTGGTGCCCGAGCCGGGCGCCGAACCGGATGTTGAAGAGCTGCGCGAGTTCGTTCGCAAAACGCTACGGGGGTCACGCACTCCTGACCGCATAGTCATCCGCGATGGTTTGCCGACAACCGCGACAGGCAAGGTACTCCGCCGCGAAGTCGTTGAAAGTCTGCACACTGTGGCCGAACAACATTAGTCACCAAAAACCAAGGAGCTGAAGATGATCAAGAACGGAACCCGTCTGCAGAGCCAGGTATGCGACACGCAGGTCATCGTCGTGCGGTCCGCCGACAGCCTCGATGACTTGCGGTGCGGGGGAGAGCCGATGGTGCCCCTGGACGCTGAGAAGTCACCCCATGCCGACCTGGATCCTGCTTTCGCCGGGGGCAGCACGATGGGCAAACGCTACGTCGACGACACTGGCGCCGAAGTGCTGGTGACCAAGGCCGGAGTCGGGGCGTTGAGTGTCGGTGACACTCCGCTGGCACTCAAAGAGGCAAAACCGCTGCCCGCCAGCGATTGAGAAACATGTTGGCTCGGACTACGTCCGCAACCGAGCCCTCCCAGAAAGGGCACTTAGATATTGGGCGGGACGCGTCGCTGGGGTGTCCGGGGCATCTTGCCATACGTCGACTGCGAGTCGTCGAAAAGCGGTTACTCGCTGGACTCGATGTCTGCCTGAACATCGGGATTGGCGTCGAACAGCTCCGGGCGCTCCGCCGGGAATTTCACCATGAGGGTGGACCACCGTCGTGACCCTTGGAGCACGGCACGTTCGCCGTCGACCCGAAAGAGATTGTCTGCGATGAGTTGAGGCATGTCATGCCACCTCGATAACCATTGCCGACCCCATTCCGCCGCCCGCACACATCGACATCACGCCGATTCCGCCACCGCGGCGGCGGAGCTCGTAGATCACCGACGTCAACATCCGCGCGCCGGTCGCGGCGATAGGATGGCCCAGGCTGATGCCGGATCCGTAAACATTGACGATGTCCTCGTCGAGGCCCAGTTCACGTGTGCATGCCACCGCCTGGGCGGCGAACGCCTCGTTGATCTCGAACAGCGCCACGTCTCCTAGTTTGCGGCCCGCTAACTCCAGCGCTTTGGGGATGGCCGAGATCGGTCCGCTCCCAGTCCGATTCGGCGGCACGCCGACCGAGGTCCACGCCAGCACGTTGGCCAAGACGTCCTTGTCAGTGTCTGGTCTGGCCAGTGCGACCATCGCCGCCGCATCGTTGAGCCCCGAGGAATTTCCTGCAGTCACCGTGAACCCCTCGATCTCGGGATGCAGCACCTTCAGTCCGGACAAGGCCTCCAGAGTGGTGTCGCGGCGCGGGTGTTCGTCCTGGGCGAAGGTGACCGATGACCCGTCGGCCTGCGGAACTCGCAGCGGCACGATCTCGTCGACGAAGGAACCGGCGTCGATGGCCTTCACCGCGCGCTGGTGGCTGCGCAGCGCCCACTCGTCTTGGTCCTGACGCGAGAGGCCGTACTGCACTGCGCAGTTGTGTGCCACCGTGATTGACATGTCGAGGGCCGGCGCGTCCGGCGTCGGCGGGTGTGACAGCGGGGACCAGGGGTCCTCGTAGTCCTCCGGGGACTTACCAGTGGTGAACGGTTTGCGTTTGCGCAGCAGCGGTGTTGTCGAACACGATTCCATCCCGCCGGCCAGGATCGCTCGCCTCATTCCGGCCGCGATCTGCCCTGCGGCCACCGCGACCGCAGAAAGACTCGACGCGCATTGCCGGTTGACCGCCATCCCGGGAATGCCGATCAGGCCCAGGTCGACGGCGACGTAGCGGGCGCTGTCTCCGCCGCCCTGCAGGCTCTCGGCGAGCACCAGGTCGTCGAACTCGGCGGCATCAAGTCCTGATCGTTCGATGGCCGCGGCGACCACCGGTTTCGCCAACTCAACGGCAGGCATGTGGATTAGCGTCCCTCTGCGGGCGGTACCGATAGGGGTGCGGGCGGCGGCCACTATGGCGGCGCGCGACGTCGTCGGCGTCATGTGTCTCCCGAAAGGTTCTCGGACTGGCCCCGATGGGTCGTCCTGATTCGCCGTCAGAGTATACCGTAAAATAGATATCTGTATTCGCCGTCTGGCGGGAGTGAAATGAAGTCATTCGGTCGGTCGACGACGCGGTCGAGGCGACAGGGGCCGAACTCGGCGTCAGCCGGTGGTTCGACGTGGAGCAGTCGCGTATCGACGAGTTCGCCGATGTGACCAGGGACCACCAGTGGATCCACGTCGATGTGGAGCGCGTGGAAACTGAAAGTCCCTACGGCGCAACCATTACGCAAGGCTTTCTGACCCTGTCGCTTATTCCGGGCCTGAGCATGGACAACTACCGCGTGGAAAATGCCAGGATGGGCATCAACTACGGGTTGAACCCGGTCGGGTTCGCGTCGCTGCCTCATCGACGGTATCGCGCCCAGCGCGGGGCCCTCCCAAGAAGGTGGATGTGTTCGGTAACGGTCGAAGCGAAGGGCGCGAACAAGGACTTGACGAAAGCCGTTCGCGTGCTTGGCGATTGTGCCAGGCCCGTGGTGCTGCGTGTGAAGTGTCACAGCAGCCTGCAGTGCCTCGGTCCTTGATTTTGAGCGCGCCGGCGTACTCGAATTTCTGCTCTATAGTAGATTTGTATCGCGAAATGGTCACCGGGAAGCGGACGGAAATTCTCGGGCAGTCAACGGCCCAGAAGAGTGGCCTAGATAGACAGGGATTGCCATGGCAGCTCTGCGTACCCAGACACGAGGCACGCCCAACAAAAGCGCGGTCGCGTCCGTTCGCCGGGTCAAGAAGACACCGCTGTCGAACCTTTGCGGGGTCCTCGCCCTCATCCCAGCCGAACAAGCCGCCGCCGTATTGCGACTTGCACACGAGCGCCGGACATCGCGGACGCCGGTCGGAAGTCGCAGCCCGCTCCAAGAGGGCTGTTGATGGTCGCCAGTGTCGCATCCTTGATCGACCTGCTCGACGTCCGATTCGTCGCAAGCGACTTCTACCGAGGGACCACGCCCGATATCGGTATGCCCCGGGTCTTCGGCGGGCAGCTGGCAGGCCAGGCGCTGATGGCAGCGGCCAAGACCGTCGAGGAAAAACGCCTCCCACACTCTGTTCAGTCGCACTTTCTCTCCGCGGGGCTGATCGGGCCGCCGATCGACTTTCGCGTCGAACGCTTGCGCGACTCACGCTCGTTCTCCGACCGGCACGTCATAGCCGAGCAGCAGGGTCGGCAGCTTCTTTCCATGCAGGCCTCGTTCCACGCTCCGGAAACTGGGCCCGAGCATCAACTGGCTGCCGAAGCGGTCGACGGCCCGCCGAAGGCCGGCGCGGCCATGCGTCCCTTTCCCGATGATTGGGCGGAATTCTATCGACGATGGTCTTCTCTGGACGTCGACTGGTGCCCGGATTCGAATGGGCGCAAGCCGCTTACGACAACGGGCAAGGGTACGCTGCCGCGCCTCTGGGTGCGAACGTCGACACCTTTCGAAGGTCCTCAAGCGGTCCACAGTGCCATCGCCATATGTGTCGCTGACCTGACTTTGTTGAGGAGCTCCTTCAGCCCCCACGAGATCGGGCCCCACAACGACGTTCAGACGTTCACCCTCGATCACTCTGTGTGGTTTCACCGCCCCTTCCGCATTGATCAGTGGTTGCGCTTCGATCATTTGTCGCCGAGTGCCTCGGAAGGCAGGGCGTTCTGCGTCGGCGGATTCTTCGACGAGCGCGGCAACCACGTTGCCTCTGCGACGCAAGTGGGTCTCATTCGAGAATGGTCAGGTCAACACAATTGGAGGAACAACAGATGATCATCGACGCAGACGGTCATGTGTGTGAGCCGCCGGATCATTGGACCTCGCGGATGCCGCCGAAGTGGGGTGAGCTTATTCCGCGGTACGTTACGTCGACGATCTGGAAATGGATGTCTGGTGTATCGGTGACGAGATCGTCAAGCCGTCTGACCCAAAGTGGCATTCATACGCTGAAGGGCCGTCGGCTGTCTCCTACAGTCCGCGTCAGGCGTCGGGACTGCGCCCTGCGGTACAACCTGAGGGCTGTGGCCTGCTCCATTGATGCAAATCGTCCCCGCGGAACGAAGTACGTCGGGTGGGGCAGGTCAACCGCGGCCGCCAGCACGAGTCAAAAGTCGGTGCTGCCAAGCCTGCGGGGCTCGATCTGAAGTACACGCGCTCACCCGACCGAGGCATCGTATCGGCGGCAGCGGTCGAGAAGGACCTGCGCTGTGCGATTCGGATGGCTGATCATCATGTCATGGCATGAGTCGACCTCGACGATGGCGTGGACCCCGCCCAGGGCGTCGATACTTCGCCGTTGGGACGCGATGGAAAGCGCGCGATCGCGGGTAGTGAGGATCCAGGTGCGGGATACGTTCGCCGGAAAGTCACTACGGTCCACCGGTTCAGTCGCGATCGATATCGTTTCGGGGTAGAGCCGTGCCATCATGAACCGGCGTTGCTTCTCGGTCATCTCATTGCAGAACGCATAGCGCGCAAGGAAAGCCGGTATTTTCATCGCTTTTCGCTTCCCCACGCCGCGTCGAGCGAACCATGCCATTGGACCGTCGAGCGTGTCCGTGATCGCTTCGCCTTGACGCGGCACGAACGCCGCCGCCAGAACCATCTCACGGACGCGCGCAGAGCCCAGCCGGGCCACCACCCCGGGTACCGTCACCCCCGCCATCGAGTGGCCAGCGATGACGATTTCGCCAAAACCCGCATCATCGATATCGGCGACCACGGAGTCCACCCAGGCGCCGATGGTGGCTGCGGTCAGGTCACCTGGCTTCGAGCCGCGACCGGGAAGGTCCACCGCGAGGATGCGGAGTTTTGGTTCCTGGCGGCGCAATTCCGAGACCGTCAGATCCCAGCAGTCGCCAGCATGCGCTCCACCATGGACGAGAACCAGATCGGGTAGCGGCATCTGAAGTCCTCAGCGGAACCGCATAGCGCGCCCGTTGGCGTCGAGCAGGCGCAGCACGACGGGCTCACCCGTCTGACCCGCTCCAATGAAGCCGACTGTGTTGATCATTACGTGTGAGCCTTGCTTATTGCGGTGGATTTCCAGGCGGCGGGTACACGCCCCTGAGAATCCAGGGGAACCAGTTGAAGCCAAATTCGAGCTCGTCGCTGGCGTCATAGTCGGGGCTGGGATCGGGCGGAATGTTCTCGCCTTCGGTGTTGACTGGCTGCGCTGGCTTGCCGTAAACGGCGACGACAACGGTACGACCTGGATTGTTTAGCGACCAAACTCCCATTTGGCTGTTGGCGCAGTTGGACATGATGGCTAGATCATCTGGGTTGTAATACCACCGGTTGATCAGATCGACGCCGCTGATTGCTATGGACTGATTGATGGCCACCGTTTCGGTCACCTGACCTTGGTAGCCGGCCGCATTGGCGCGATCTTGTGGGTTTGATCCGTCCGAGCCGGTATCACCATCGAGGGCGCGGTTGTTCAGCAGATCCTCGGCGTGACGCTGCGCTGCGAGTTGCAGTTGCTTGTTGGGCCTGACGTCATTGGTGCAGCCTGCATGGTGCTGCACTGTGAAAACGTTGGCGAGGACACCGTCGTTGAATCGTTTGTTGTTCGGTATGAGCGTGTTGTTGTCATTGTCGGCGTGCGCGGTGGGGCTGGCCAGCAGGGTGGCGGCGATCAGAAGGACGGGCAAAGGCAACGGCCGACAGCGCGTGTACAGGCTCCTGCTTGTCTGAACCGTCATCGCAGAACCCCCAGCTGAGCGCAACGCCGTGTACACGTCGCGGTTTGGAATGGTACTAGGAGAAATTAGATAGATATATTACGCTTTGACGGTCATGAAGCAAGGGAAAACTAGGGCTAAGCTCGCCGTCGCTACGTTCGTTGCTTCAAGCGTTGTCGCGGTGGCAACAGCCCCAGCTGCAGACGCGGACGCGGTCGCGTACCTGCTAAACGTAACTGTTCGGCCTGGGTACGGCTTCGCCAACGCCGATGCGGCCCTGGCCTACGGTCACGGAATCTGCGACAAGATCACCCGAGGTGACAGCTACGCCAGCATCGCGCGTGAGGTCAAAGCCGACTTCAACAACTCCGGCGAGTATCAGGCGACGTATCTGATAAGCCAGGCCGCCCAGGAACTGTGCCCCAGCCTCATTTGGCCGCTGCGGAATTCCGCGGGGAACTACCTGCCACCGCCAGGCTGATGCCCGGTATGCATCGCGGCACCTGCCGGACAAAAACGGCGCCGCCCCCGAAACGCTGTGGCGAAAGGCATGTCTCGCAGTTACCAACGGGGTTTCAGCTAGCCGCTAACAGGCGACTCTGATCGTGAAGGTGCCGGTTGTCCTCTGGCCGGGGTTATCTGTGTTGAACCCGTCCGCACTGCCACGGATCGTGTACGTCTGATCGTTCATGGTCACGTCGGCCCTGCCGCCGAGGCCGGCCTCATAACTGCCAGTGAATCCGCCCAAGTCATTGATGCTGACGGAGTTAGCAGTGAGCGCATCCTTGTTGGAGACGAATGCTTTAACGCCCGCGGCTGGGTTGCCGGTTGCGATCGTCGTTAGTGAACCGAGCAGAATGCACTGGACTGAGTGGATCTCGGGGAGAGTCCGATTGTTGATCGTCACCTGCGCGGTTCCCCCCGGTAGTCGCCCTGACGAAGATAGATTGGCGGGCGACGACGAGCACGCCGCGAGGCCTGCCGCGATCACACCGGCTGCGGACGCGTGGATGAACGACTTCAACACAAGCCCACCTCAGTAGGTTTCGATCTGCAATGCCGCGTACCTCGCGCCAAACGATATGTGCCACCGTCACGGCCGCCCGACGGCAACTTACTCGACAGACCGCGGTGATGGCTAAGCGAGACAAGGTTATCCATACTCTGATGTTTTCGCCACCAGCATCGCCGTTCCGTTTCCGACGGAGCTAGTGATCAGCCGACGATCTGGCTCCTTCGTCACCGGCGAGCGTACGAGCATTCGGTGGGGCCGTCCTCCCGTTCGGAACGGCGAAAAACGAGGGCACGAATCCAGCAGTGTCCTAGCCGGTTTCGGCCCGGCACGAGCCGCGGAGAAAGGTCGGGACGATGGTGGCGAACGGCGACTGCCCAGCCGGCATAACACCGTTGGGCGCCTGACGGGGCTAGGGCCGAGGCTTCAACGAAGCACCAAGTAGGTTCCGCAGCACGCCCTCGTCACCACCGTCTTCAGGGTCGGCCGGTTCGGCAACGAGACTGAAGCTGACCCGGACAATCCAGCGGGCCAGGGTTTCCGCCGGAAGATCACGGCGAATCTCACCAGCAACGGCGGCATCCTCGAGGCGCCGCACCAGCGCGTCAGCAAGCTTGGCTCGCCACAACTCAGAACCCTCGGCCGCGTGATAGGCAGCGCCGAGGGCTTGGTGGTCGTCGACCAGCGATCGCATTATCGGTGAGCTGCGAGCGATCTCTTGGCCCACCAGGCATGCCGCGACGAGCTGAGCCAAGAAGGGTTCGTCCGTTTGCCAGCATCGGTAAACGCGCTCCACCGTGACGCCAAGCACTCGCACAAACGAGGCTGCCAGCAGTGCGTCCTTGTTCGGGAAGTAGTAGTACACAGTAGAGCGGTGCACGCCGGCGCGCTGCGCAACGTCGCTCATCCGCGTGCGAACTGGGCCTTTCTCGGCGTAGCAAGCGTCCGCCGCGGCCAGCAACCGTTCGCGCGCCTCCTCCTCGTCTGCAGGAGTGTCGGCACGCCACGAACGTGCGCGGGATGCGTGGCCCTTCGCGGTCACAAGTGCACACTACGACGCACGGAGCACCAGTGAGGCAATGGCCAAGCCGGACGGCTCGGCACGGGCGCGCGAAAACCGGCCTTTTCCGGCGCTGGCCGAAGATTTCTACGCTGAGGGAGCACTTGACGGCGGGGTGGCACGCCGCAGTAGAAGAACGGACCTGCTGCGCAGCAGGGATCGGTCCAGCTGCTCTCCGGGTGGGTGGAAGTTGATTCCATGGCGAGCTAACCGTGGGCAACCGTTGGGCAGCAACCGTAATCCCGATGAGGTTGGGCGCCCGACAGATTGCTTCAAATTCGACGGCAACGCGCCGAATCGTGCAAATTAGAAAATCAGATAAATAGATAGATGGTTTGATGTCGTAACGCAGCCGCAGGCGTCATATGTTCGCAAGTGGTCATCGACGCGACGCGGCCAGCAATGATCCCCCGGTGGGTTGGGAGCGATTGGTTACTGGTGTTGCATTTGGGGGATATTGAGATGGCATACGCGATGACGTTGATGACCGCGGATGCACCGCGGCGCGTCCATCAACCATGATGGCGTCGTCGTTGTCTCGCAAAATTGCAGCTCATAGCCTGTTTTCGAGTGCGGACGTCAGCCGGCTTCCCCGAGGCCCCGGCCGTTGGTCGTCTGATGCAGCCGCGCTGCGATCGACCTCGCCACACGAGCGCTGCTTTTCGGCGGCGATGTGGAAGCATTTATCGCGATCTATTTGTCGTGGTGGCGTTCTATTGTTGGACCGCTCTGCGGGCATTGTAAGACAGAATTGTCGACGCTCTCTAAAGTGTATGTCCGCCCAGATTGACCAAGCGCGCTCTAGTGGAAAATTCTGTATGGCAACTTTCGTCCAAAAAGTCTTCCGAATATGCGAAATATTTGCCGAATGGCAAATTGTTCAATCATAGTGACGGGTCGCCTTTAACTCCGCCGAACCCTTCCAATCCGCTTGGAGGGCGGGGGCGCCTCCACGCTGGCCCGGGCCGCGAGACCTTGGCCTAGTGGGCGGCTCACATGCAAGAACGGCTAGCTGAGAGCCTTTGACCGGGGGCGCTGGCCGACTATTTCGATAACGGTTGCCACATTCAGACTAAATTTGTCGGAACCGTCGCAGCAAATCGGTGGTTGTTTATCAGGCGTCGACCAATCCGGCATGGACGCGAATAAGAGAGGTGTATGTTGCCCTCCATGAAAGCCATGGTGTACCGTCCCGCTGTGCTACCTGTCACACTATTGGAAGGGGGCGGTTTGACTTTCCGCTGGGTGAGCATTGATCGGTCCAATGTCGGTGGCGATTAGATACCGACGAGGGCACTAATGGTTGTGAGAGACACGGCGAACACAGAGCCTTTGGCGGCGTCGGATCCGGCTCCCGTCAGATCTCCGATGGCGGTGTTGGCGTCCCTGGGGGTGCGGCCCACCTGGGACGTTGAAGCGAAGCCGCTGCGCGAGGTCGGCGCCTTCTTCGCGTTGTCGCTCGACATCCTCGTGCAGCTCGTGCGGCCGCCCTTCGCGTGGCGTGAGTTCATCCATCAGTCTTGGTTCGTGGCGCGGGTGTCGATGTTTCCCGCCGTCTTCTTGGCGATCCCGCTGAGCACGCTGCCGATCTTCATCATCAACGTCCTGCTGGTCGAGATCGGCGCCGCCGACGCATCCGGGACCGGGGCCGCGCTGGCCAGCGTCGTGTTCATCGGACCGATTGCGACGGTGCTGGTGATCGCCGGTACCGGCGCTACTGCGATGTGCGCCGAGCTGGGCGCTCGCACCATCCGCGAAGAAATTGACGCCATGCGAGTGATGGGGATTAGCCCGGTCCAACGTTTGCTGGTGCCAAGGGTTTTGGCGCTCGGGCTTAACGGGTTGGTGTTGAACAGTGTTGTGACCATCGTCAGCCTGGTCGCTGACTATCTGTTCTCCGTCTACTTCCAGCACGTTAACCCTGGTACCTTCGCGGCCAGCCTCACGCTGCTTGTCGGGCTTACCGAGACGATCACGGCCTACGCAAAGGCGGCATTATTCGGGGTGGTGGCGGGCCTCATTGCGTGTTACAAGGGCATGACCGTTGGCGGCGGTCCGCAAGGTGTCGGCAATGCGGTGAACGAAACCGTGGTGTACACGTTCCTGGCACTGTTCATCATCAACGGGATCTTGCTCGCGATCACGACGAAGGCGACGATGTGACGGCCGCGCCAGCAGCACGTCGACTGCCGCGGGTGAGCAACGCCGCGGGTGCCTTCGTCAACAGGTGGATCGAGCTCGGAAGCCAGACCGCGTTCTACGTCAGGGCCCTGGGCTCGGTGTGGGAAGCCATCGCCCGATACAAAGTGGAGATGATGCGCCTGATCGCCAGCATGAGCATGGGTATCGGGGCGCTGGCCGTCATCGGCGGCACGGTGGTGATTGTTGTCATCTTGACGATGGCCACCGGTTCATATGTAGCCATCCAGCTCTTCCGATCGTTATCCGATGTTGGCGTGCAGGCGTTGTGCGGCTTCGCATCCGCCTATATCAATACGCGCATTGCCTCGCCGATCATCGCCGACATCGGCCTGGCGGCCACCGGCGGCGCCGGCGCCACCGCGCAGCTGGGCGCTATGCGGATCAACGAGGAGATCGATGCGCTCGAGACGATGAGCATCCGCGTCGTTCCCTACCTGGTCTCCACCCGGGTGGTCGCGGGCGTGCTCGTCGCGATTCCGCTGTGGTGTATGGCGGCGATGGCGGGATACTTTGCCACCCGCAGCCTCATCATCTTCGGGTACGGCCAGGCTCCCGGTGTCTACGAGCACTACTTCCACTCTTATCTGCAGCCACTCGACTTGATCTGGTCCCTGCTCCAGGTCATCGCCTCGGCCACAGCGATCATGCTGGTGCACACCTACTACGGTTTCTACGCTTCGGGCGGTCCGGCCGGCGTGGGTGAGGCGGTCGGTCGCGCCGTGCGCGCCTCACTGACCGTGGCGATGGCGGTGACGCTGGCGGTGGCGCTCGCCGCCTATGGAGTGTCCGGCAACTTCCACCTGTCCGGGTAGCGGCTATGGAAAAGAATAAGAAGCGCCGCGAAGCCGGCCTGCACCCCGCGATCTGGACCTTCGTTCTCCTCGGCGTCATCGTCGGATCGGTCGCGCTGACCATCGCGCAGTTCAACAGGGACTTGAGGCCCTATAGCCGAGTGACCCTGATGTCGGATCGCTCAGGCCTGGTGATGGAACCCGGCGCGGCGGTGAAATTGCGCGGCGTCCAGGTTGGCCGGGATGTACCTGAGCTGCTCCGGGTAGAGCTCCAGGTGAAGTCTCACCGGATCACCTGGCTGGATCGACGACACCCGGCCAACGTGGGCGCCAAAATCACCGCCGCGCCGGGTTCCATCACCAGGCCTGAGCGATCCGACATCAGG
>NZ_LZJM01000130.1:0-36768 GCF_001667665.1 Mycobacterium sp. E342 | reverse complement strand
CTTCGACTTCTCGGTCTGGGAGATCTTCGGGTCGCTGCTGCGCGGCGCCCGGCTGGTGATCGTGCCCGACGCGGTGGTCCGCTCGCCGGAAGAGCTGCACGCCATGCTGATTCGCGAACAGATCAGCGTGCTCAGCCACACCCCTTCGGCGGTCGCGGCTTTGTTTCCGCATGGTCTGGAATCGGTCGCGACGCTGGTGATGGGCGGGGAGCCCTGCCCGGACGAGGTGGTCGACCGGTGGGCTGCCGGGCGGGTGATGGTCAACCAATACGGTCCGACCGAGACCACGATGTATGCGGCCATGACCCCGCCGCTGGCCGCGGAAACCGGAGCGCCGCCGATCGGCTCGCCGGTACCCGGTGCGGCGTTGTTCGTGCTGGACACGTGGCTGCGGCCCGCTCCCGTCGGTGTGGTCGGTGAGTTGTACGTGGCCGGCCAGGGTGTCGCCTGCGGGTACCTGGGCCGGTCGGGGCTGACCTCTTCGCGGTTCGTGGCCTGCCCGTTCGGGGCGCCCGGACAACGGATGTATCGCACCGGGGACCTGGCGTGCTGGCGTGCCGACGGGCAGCTGCAGTACCTGGGGCGCATCGACGATCAGGTCAAGATCCGCGGCTACCGCATCGAGCTCGGCGAAATCCGCACGGCGCTCGCCGGTTTGGCAGGGGCCGGGCGGACGGCGGTGGTCGTCCGCGAGGACCGCCCCAGCGACAAGCGCCTCATCGCCTACATCACCGGCACCGCCGACCCGACCGAGATCCGCACCCGGCTCGCCGACCGGCTGCCCAACTACATGGTCCCGGCCGCCGTCGTCGCCGTGGACGCAATCCCGTTGACGGTCAACGGCAAACTCGACACCCGCGCCCTGCCCGCCCCCGACTACCAGAGCACCGAGCAGTACCGCGCCCCCGGCGACGCCGTCGAGGAGATCCTGGCCGGCATCTACGCCCAGGTGCTGGGCGTGGAGCGCATCGGCATCGACGACTCCTTCTTCGATCTGGGCGGGGACAGCATCTTGTCCATGCAGGTCGTGGCCCGCGCGCGGGCGGCCGGTGTTCTGTTCCGCCCGCGCGACGTCTTCGTCGAACAGACGGTGGCCCGGCTGGCCCGGGTAGCCGGCGTGGCCACCGGCGACGACGTGGCCGACGACGGCGTCGGCCCGGTGGTCGCGACCCCGATCATGCGCTGGCTGCGGCAGATTGACGGTCCGGTCGATCAGTTCAACCAGACCATCGTGGTGCAGGCCCCCACCGGCGTCACCCGTGACGACGTGGTGGTGCTGCTGCAGGCCCTGATCGACCGGCACCCCATGCTGCGGCTGTGTGTGGACGACGACGGCGCCGGCGGCTGGTCGCTGCACGCGCCCGCGCCCGGGGCGGTCGACGCGCGCGGCTGCCTGCACGTCGTCGACGCGTTGTCCGAAGAGGCCGTGCTGGCCGCGCGGTCGCGATTGGACCCGGCGGCGGGGGTGATGCTGCGCGCGGTCTGGGCGGAGCCCACCGGGCGGTTGGCGTTGATCGTCCACCACCTGGCCGTCGACGGGGTGTCCTGGCGAATCCTGTTGGAAGACGTCAACATCGCCTGGGCCCAACAGCGCACCGGGCAGCCGATCGCGTTGCCGCCGGGCGGGACGTCGTTCGCCCGCTGGTCGGCGATGCTGGAGCAGCACGCCCGGCGCCCCGAGGTCGTCGACCTGGCGCGCGCCTGGCGCGACGTGGCGGCCGCCCCGGCGCCGTTGCCGGCGGTGCGTCCGGGCGCCGACACGTACGAGACGGCCGAACAGTTGTCGGTGTCAGTGGATGCCGACACCACGCGCATGTTGCTGGGGGCAGTGCCGGCGGCGTTTCACGCCGGTGTCCAGGATATTTTGGTGGTCGCCCTCGGGTTGGCGATCAACGAATTCCTGGGCACCGGCGCGCCGCTCTGTATCGATGTCGAGGGCCACGGCCGCCACGAGGACGCCGGACCGCGCGTCGACCTGTCGCGCACCGTGGGGTGGTTCACCGCCAAATACCCCGTTGCGCTCCGGCTCGGCACGCCGCACTGGCCGAAGGTCAAAGCGGGCGAGCCCGAGCTGGGCGCGGTCGTCAAAGATGCCAAGGAGCAACTGCGTGTGCTGCCGGACGGGCTGACCTACGGGCTCCTGCGCTACCTGAATCCCGAAGTGGGCCTGGATGATTCGGACCCGGTGATCGGGTTCAACTACCTGGGACGGCTCGGGGGGACGGCCGAGCTGTCCGACGAGTTGTGGCGGCTCGATCCGGACAGCCAGTCGTTGACCGCCGCGGCGGCCGCGCTGCCGATGCCGCTGGGGCACACGCTGGAACTCAACGCCGGCGCCATGGACACGGCGAACGGCCCTCGCCTGCAGGCCAATTGGACATGGGCGCCCTCGGCGCTGACCCGCGAACAGGTCGGCCGACTCAGCCGACTGTGGTGTGACGCCCTGGCCGGCATCTGCGCGCACGTGCGCAACGGCGGGGGCGCCTTGACCCCGTCGGACATCGCCCCCGCCCGGCTGAGCCAGCAGCAGATCGACGAGCTGTGCCGGCAATACCCGATCGCCGACGTGTTGCCGCTGACGCCGCTGCAGCGGGGACTGCTCTTCCACGCCGGCACCGGGCTCGATCCCGGGGACGACGTGTACGCGGTGCAGCTCGACATCACGGTGTGCGGCCCGCTCGACCCCCAGCGCCTGCGCGAGGCGGTTGGCGGCGTGCTCAACCGGCACCCCAACCTGATGGCCCGGTTCTGCGAAGCGTTCGAGGAGCCGGTGCAGATCATCCCCGCCGAGCCGGCCGTGGCGTGGCGCTACGTCCAGCTCGATGCCGACGATGCCGGCCCGGACGAGCAGGTCGCGCAGCTGTGCGCCGCAGAGCGGGCCGCGGTGTGCGACCTGGCCGGCCGCCCGGCTTTCCGGACTGCGCTGGTCCGCACCGCGAAGGACCGGCACCGGTTCGTGTTGACCGTCCACCACATCGTGATGGACGGATGGTCGCTGCCGATCGTGCTCCAGGAGATCTTCGCCGGCTATTACCGGGAGCGGTTGGCGCCGGCGGCGCCGTACCGCAGCTACCTCACCTGGCTGGCCGGCCGCGACCTGGCGGCCGCGCGAGCGGCGTGGCGCCACGTGCTCGACGGCTTCGACACCCCGACGTTGGTGCGCCCACCGGGACCGGCGGGGCGGCGGGGCGTCGCCACGTTCACCGTGCCGGCGGAAACCACGCGGGCGCTGAACGGTCTGGCCCGCGCATCGCACACCACCGTCAGCACCGTCCTGCAGGCCGCCTGGGCGCAGCAGCTGGCATGGCTGACCGGCCAGGACGATGTGGTCTTCGGAGCCGTGGTCTCCGGCCGCCCGACCGAGGTCCCCGGCGCCGAATCGATGGTGGGCCTGCTGATCAACACGGTCCCGGTCCGGGCCACGATCACCGCGACCCAAACGGTCGCCGGCCTCCTCGACCAGCTCCGCCGCGCCCACAACCAGACACTCGAACACCAGCACCTCGCGCTGGCCGAAATTCACCGCGCCACCGGTCACGACCAGTTGTTCGACACCCTGTTCGTGTACGAGAACTACCCGATCGACACCGCCGCGCTGGCCGGCGCCCACGAAGTCGCCGTCACCGCGTTCACCAGCCGCGAGTTCAACCACTATCCGCTCTCGGTGCAAGCCGTGCCGGGCGACGAGCTGGGCCTGCGCGTCGAATTCGACACCGACGTCTTCGACGCGGCCGGCATCGAGACGCTGATCGAGCGGTTCCGCGGGGTGCTGCTCGCCATGACCGCCGACCCGGACCGCCCGTTGTCGGCGATCAGCGCCCCCGAGGAGCCGGAGCACGCCGTCGCATGGGGCAACCGCGGGGTGCTGGCCGAGTCGGTGACCGGGTTCTCCATTCCGGAGATGTTCGCCGCGCACGTGGACCGCGCCCCGGAGGCGGTGGCGCTGAGCTTCGACGGCCGCTCCATGACGTACCGGGAGTTGGACGAGGCAGCCAACCGCCTGTCGCGCCTGCTCGCGGCCCACGGCGCCGCGCCCGGAACCTTTGTGGCGCTGCTGTTTCCGCGATCCGACGACGCCGTCGTCGCGATCCTGGCGGCACTCAAGGCGGGGGCCGCCTACCTGCCGATCGATCCCGGGCTGCCCGCGGCGCGGATCGGGTTCATGATCGCCGACGCCGCGCCGGTCGTCGCCGTCACCACGGCCGACCTGCGCTCGCGGCTCGTCGGCTCCGGCGTGCCGGTCATCGACGTGCATAACCCGCCGATGGACACGGGCCCCGCCACGGCCCCGAACGCACCGGTCCCGGAGGACATCGCGTACCTGATCTACACGTCCGGCACCACCGGCGTCCCCAAGGGCGTCGCGGTCACCCACCACAACGTCACCCAGCTGATGACGTCGCTGCATGCGCCCCTGCCTGCCGCGGGCGTCTGGTCGCACTGCCACTCGCTGTCCTTCGACGTCTCCGTCCAGGAGATCTTCGGCGCGCTGCTGGACGGCGGGCGCCTGGTCGTGGTGCCCGAGTCGGTGGTCCGCGCACCGGAAGAGCTGTGCGCCTTGCTGATTCGCGAACAAGTCAACATCCTCAGTCAGACCCCGTCCGAGGCCGGCACCCTGTCGACGGAGGGCCTGGATGCCGTCGCGATGGTGATCGGCGGCGAACCCTGCCCGCCCGAGCTGGTTGACCGGTGGGCACCGGGCCGGGTGATGGTCAACGCCTACGGCCCCACCGAAACCACCGTGGACGCGGCCATCAGCGCGCCGCTGACCGCGGGCGGCGGAGCGCCGATCGGGTCGCCGGTCTCCGGCGCCGCGTTCGTGGTGCTGGACAGGTGGCTGCGGCCGGTACCGGCCGGTGTGGTCGGGGAGTTGTATGTCGCCGGTCGCGGCGTCGCGTGCGGTTACCTGGGCCGATCCGGCTTGACCGCATCGCGATTCGTGGCCTGCCCGTTCGGCGGGACGGGAACGCGCATGTACCGCACCGGTGACCTGGTGCGCTGGAGCGGCGACGGGCAGCTGCGGTATGTGCGGCGCGCCGACGATCAGGTCAAGATCCGCGGCCATCGCATCGAACTCGGCGAGATCCACGCCGCGCTCCTCGCTCTCGAGAGCGTGCAGCAGGCGGCGGTCGTCGCCCGCGAGGGCCGGTTGGTCGGCTACGTGACCGGAACCGTCGACCCGGCCGGGGTCCGCGCCGCGCTCGCCGAGCGGTTGCCGCCCTACATGGTGCCCGCCGCGGTCGTCGTATTGGACGCAATCCCGTTGACGCTCAACGGAAAACTCGACAAGCGGGCGTTGCCGGCACCGGAATACCACGACGCCGAGTCCTACCGCGCCCCGACGACGCCGGTCGAGGGAATCCTGGCCGAGATCTACGCGCGCGTACTGGGATTGGCCCGCGTGGGGGTCGAGGAGTCGTTCTTCGACCTGGGCGGCGATTCCCTGGCGGCCATGCGCCTGGTCGCCGCCGTCAACGCGGCCCTGGACACCCACCTGTCGGTGCGTGCGGTGTTCGAGGCCCCCACCGTCCGCCGATTGGCGCCGCTGGTGGGGCCGGGCGGCGACGGACCGGCGCGCGTGGTGGCCGGAGCGCGGCCCGCGGTGCTGCCCCTGTCCTTCGCCCAGTCCCGGCTGTGGTTCATCGACCAGCTGCATGGGCCGTCGCCGGTGTACAACATGGCCGCGGCGGTGCGGCTGCGCGGACATTTGGATCGCGCCGCGTTGCGCGCGGCGCTGGCCGATGTGCTGGCCCGTCACGAAAGCCTGCGCACGGTGTTCGTCGCGGCCGAGGGCACGCCCCACCAGGTGGTGTTGCCGCCGGAGCACGCCGACGCCCGGTGGGAGGTGGTGGACGCCACCGAATGGTCCCCGGAGCGGTTGGAACAGGCCGTCGAGGCCGCCGCGGGGCGCCCATTCGACTTGGCCGCCGAGATCCCCTTGCGGGCAGAGCTTTTCAGGATCGCCGAGGACGAACACGTCCTGGTGGCCGTGGTGCACCACATCGCCGCCGACGGCTGGTCGCTCACCCCGCTGGTGCGCGACCTCGGCGTGGCCTATGCCAGCCGGTGCGCGGGCCGGGCCCCCGGCTGGGCGCCGCTGCCGGTGCAGTACGCTGACTACACCCTGTGGCAGCGGAGCCGGCTCGGCGAACTCGACGACCCGGACAGCCCGATCGCCGGGCAGTTGCGCTACTGGCAGGATGCGCTGGCCGGGATGCCCGAGCGTCTCGAATTGCCCACTGATCGGCCCTATCCGGTGGTCGCCGCTCATCGCGGTGCCAGTGTCTGCGTGGAGTGGCCCGCCGACCTGCAGGACCGGGTGCGCGAGTTGGCGCGGGCGAACAACGCGACCAGTTTCATGGTGATCCAGGCCGCCCTGGCGGTGCTGCTCGCCAAACTCACCGCGAGTTCCGATGTGGCCGTGGGCTTCCCGATCGCCGGGCGTCGCGATCCCGCACTCGACGACGTGGTCGGCTTCTTCGTCAACACCTTGGTGTTGCGGGTCGATCTGGCCGGGGATCCCAGCATCGCCGAGCTGCTGGCCCAGGTGCGCCGGCGCAGCCTTGCCGCCTACGAGCATCAGGACGTGCCCTTCGAGGTTCTCGTGGAGCGGCTCAACCCCACGCGCAGCCTCGGGCACCATCCGCTGGTACAGGTGATGCTGGCCTGGCAGAACACCGAGCCCGCCGAACTGGCGTTGGGCGATCTACAGGTCACCGCGCTGCCGGTGGACACCGGCACGGCCCGCACCGATCTGTTGTTCTCGCTGGCCGAACGCTGGACCGCGGACGGACGGCCCGCCGGGATCGGTGGTGCAGTGGAGTTCCGCACCGACGTGTTCGACACCACCACCGTCACAACGCTTCTGGCGCGGCTGCGGCGGGTGCTGGAGGCCATGGCCGCCGACCCCGCGCGCCGGTTGTCGTCCGTCGACGTGCTCGACCAGGCGGAGCGCGCACGCCTCGAGGTCATCGGCAACCACGCCGCGCTGAGCCAGCCCGAGCCGGCGGCGAGGTCGATTCCGGAAACGTTCGCCACGCAGGTGGATCGCGCGCCGGAGGCGGTGGCCGTCAGCTGTGAGGGCCGTGGCCTGACCTACCGCGAGGTCGACGACAAAGCGAATCGCTTGGCGCACCGGCTCATCGAGGTTGGCGCGGGCCCGGGGGAGCGGGTGGCGCTGCTGATGCCCCGGTCGGCCGAGGCGGTCGTGGCGATCCTGGCGGTGCTGAAAGCCGGGGCGGCCTACGTGCCGGTCGACCCGGGGCTGCCGGCTGCGCGGATCGACTTCGTCCTGCACGACGCCGCACCGGTCGCCGTGCTCACCACGGCCGGCCTGCGGTCGCGGCTCGACGGTTGCGACCTGCCCGTCATCGACGCCCACGACGCGGTCGACGCCCGCCCCGGCGCGCCGCTGCCCGCCGCGGCGCCCGACGACATCGCCTACGTCATCTACACCTCCGGGACGACCGGGACTCCCAAGGGTGCGGCGGTCACCCACCGCAACGTCATCGAGCTGCTGGAGTCGCTGGACGCCGAGTTGGAGCTGGGGCAGGTGTGGACGCTGTGCCACTCGCTGGCCTTCGACTTCTCGGTGTGGGAGATGTTCGGCGCGTTGCTGCACGGGGGCCGCCTGGTGGTGGTGCCCGACGAGGTGGTCCGTTCGCCGGAAGACCTGCATGCCTTGCTGGTTCGTGAACAGGTGAGCGTGCTGAGCCAGACGCCGTCGGCGTTCTACGCGTTGCAGACCGCCGACGCGTTGGCGCCCGAGCTCGGCCAGCAGCTCAAGCTGCAGACGCTGGTGTTCGGCGGCGAAGCGCTCGAGCCCCGGCGCCTGGCGACCTGGTTGGACGGCCATCCGGGACGGCCACGCATCATCAACATGTACGGAACGACCGAGACCACGGTGCATGCCTCGTTCCGCGAGATCGTCCACGGCGACATCGGCGGCGGCGGCAGCCCCATCGGAATTCCTCTGGCGCATCTCGCCTTCCTGGTGCTGGACCACTGGTTGCGGCCGGTGCCGGCCGGGGTGGTCGGCGAGCTGTACGTGGCCGGCCGGGGGTTGGCGTGCGGATACGTCGGCCGGCCGGGCCTGACGGCGTCGCGGTTCGTGCCGTGCCCCTCGGGCCCGCCCGGGCGACGCATGTACCGCACCGGGGACCTGGTCCGCTGGGGCGCCGACGGGCAGCTGCAATACCTCGGCCGCGCCGACGATCAGGTCAAGATCCGCGGCTATCGCATCGAGCTCGGCGAAATCCACGCGGCGCTGAGCGGTTTGGATGGGGTACAGCAGGCCGCGGTGATCGCCCGCGAGGACCGCCCCGGGGACAGGCGGCTGGTGGGCTACGTGACCGGACACGCCGACCCCGCCGGCATCCGCGCCGCGCTCGCCGAACGGCTGCCCGCCTACATGGTGCCGGCCGCCATCGTCGTCGTGGACGCAATCCCGTTGACCGTGAACGGCAAGCTCGACACCCGGGCCCTGCCGCCGCCCGACTACCGCGATCCCGGTCGTTACCGCGCCCCAGCCACCCCCACCGAGGAGATCCTGGCCGCCATCTACGCCCAGGTCCTGGGCCTCGACCGGGTCGGCGTCGACGACTCCTTCTTCGATCTGGGCGGGGATTCGCTGGCGGCGATGCGCGTGATCGCGGCCGTCAACACCGGCCTGGGCGCCCACCTCGGGGTGCGGTCGCTGTTCGAGGCGCCCACCATTCACCAGTTGGCGCCGCGCCTCGGCAACGACGGGGCGGGGCGCACACCGTTGCCGGCGATCGAGCGGCCGGCGGTGATTCCGTTGTCCTTCGCCCAATCCCGGTTGTGGTTCCTCGACCAATTGCAGGGACCGTCGGCGGTGTACAACATGGCGGCGGCGCTGCGGCTGGACGGGCGCCTGGATGCGGACGCGTTCCATGCCGCACTGGGCGACGTGGTGGCCCGTCACGAAAGCCTGCGCACGGTCTTCATCGCGGCCGAGGGGACACCGCAGCAGGTCGTGATGACACCCGAGGAGGCCGACGTCCGGTGCGACGTGGTCGACGCCACGGCCTGGCCGCAGGACCGGTTGACCGAGGCCGTCGAGGCCGTCGCCCACTACGCGTTCGACCTGAAGACCGAAATTCCCCTGCGCGCTTGGCTTTTCCGCACGGACACGGAAGAGCACGTGCTGGTGACGGTGCTGCACCACATCGCCGCCGACGGCCTGTCGCTCGCGCCGCTGGTGCGCGATCTCGGTGTGGCCTACGCCGGCCGGTGCGCGGGCGAGCCCCCGGAATGGCGGCCGCCGGCCGTGCAATACGCCGACTTCGCGCTGTGGCAACGCGCGCATCTCGGCGACCCGGACGACACGGACAGCCCCATCGCCGGTCAGTTGCGGTTCTGGGAACACACACTGGCCGGGATGCCCGAGCGACTGGTGCTGCCCACCGATCGGCCCTACCCGCTGGTGGCCGATCACCGCGGGTCGACCGTGGCCGTGCGGTGGTCGGCCGAACTGCAGCAGCGGGTGCGCGAGGCGGCGCGGGCGCACAACGCGACCAGTTTCATGGTCGTGCAGGCCGCGCTGGCGGTGCTGCTGTCGACGCTGAGCGGAAGCAGCGAGGTGGCCGTCGGCTTCCCGATCGCCGGGCGCCGCGACCCATCGCTGGACGGCGTGGTCGGTTTCTTCGTCAACACCCTCGTGCTGCGGACGGATCTGGGCGGGGACCCGACGGTCGCGCAGCTCCTGGCGCAGGTGCGCGGGCGCAGCCTGGCGGCCTACGAACACCAGGACGTCCCCTTCGAGATGCTGGTCGACCGGCTTCGGCCCGCGCGCAGCCTGAGCCATCATCCGCTGGTGCAGGTGATGCTGGCCTGGCAGAACAACGACCCGACCGAGCTGAGCCTGGGCGACCTGCACGTCACCCCGCTTCCGGTGGACACCCACACCGCCCGGATGGACCTGACGTTCTCACTGGCCGAACACTTCAGCGACACCGGTGAACCCGCCGGGATCGGCGGGCAGGTGGAGTTCCGCACCGACGTGTTCGACACCGGCACCATCGAAACGCTGGTCAAGCGCCTGCACCAGGTGGTGCTGGCCCTCACCGCCGACCCAGCACGGCCGTTGTCGTCGATCGACGTGCTCGATGACGACGAGCGCGCCCGCCTCGACGAGTGGGGCAATCGCGCGGCGTCCGGCCGGCCGGAAACGTGGCCGTCGATCCTGGAGGCCTTCGCCGCGCACGTCGGCCGCACCCCGGAGGCGGTGGCCGTCAGCTGCGGGGACCGCACGTTCACCTACCGGGAGCTCGACCGGGCCGCGAATCGGTTGGCGCACTCGCTCATTGACCGCGGGGCCGTCCCGGGCGAATGCGTGGCGCTGCTGACGGACCGCTCGGCCGAGGCCGTCGTGGCGGTCCTGGCGGTGCTCAAGACCGGGGCGGCCTACCTGCCGCTCGACCCGGGGCTGCCCGCGGCGCGGATCGAGTTCGTCCTCGCCGACGCCGCGCCGGTCGCCGCGCTGACGACCGCCGGTCTCCGGTCGCGGCTGGACGGCTTCGAACGCCCGGTCGTCGACGTCGACGATCCGGCCCTGCACGCCCAGCCCGCGAGCGCGCCGTGGGCGACACCGACGGCCGACGACGTCGCCTACATCATCTATACGTCCGGCACCACCGGGACCCCGAAAGGCGTTGCGGTCACCCACCGCAACGTCACACAGCTGTTCACCCCACTCGACGCGCCCCTGCCGGCGGGGGGAGTGTGGTCGCAGAGCCATTCGCTGGTCTTCGACGTGTCGGTCTGGGAGATCTTCGGTGCGCTGTTGCACGGCGGGCGGGTGCTGGTGGTGCCCGACGCCACCGCCCGCTCCCCGAAAGACCTGCACGCGCTGCTGACCGCCGAAAACGTCAGCGTGCTCACCCAAACCCCCTCGGAGGCCGGAATTCTCGCGCCCGAGGGTCTGGACTCGGCCGCCTTGGTGGTGGCCGGGGAGGCCTGCCCGGAAGAGGTGGTGGACCGGTGGGCGCCGGGGCGGACCATGCTCAACCTCTACGGCCCGACCGAGACCACGATGTGCGTGGCGATCAGCGCGCCGCTGGTCCCCGAGTCGGGAATACCGCCGATCGGCTCGCCGGTGCCGGGGGCCGCGCTGTTCGTGCTCGACGGGCGGCTGCGTCCGGCGCCCACCGGGGTCATCGGGGAGCTGTATGTGACGGGGGCGGGCCTGACGTACGGGTACGTGCGCCGGGCCGGTCTGACCGCGTCGCGGTTCGTGGCGTGCCCCTTCGGGGTGCCCGGGCAGCGCATGTATCGCACCGGGGACCTGGTGCGCTGGGGCACCGACGGCCAGCTGACGTACCTGGGCCGGGTCGACGAACAGGTCAAAATCCGCGGGCACCGCGTCGAACTCGGTGAGGTCCGCGCCGCCCTGGCCGCTTTGGCCGGCGTCGAGCAGGCCGCGGTGATCGCCCGGGAGGACCGCCCCGGCGACAGACGGCTGGTGGGATACGTGACCGGGACCGCCGACCCGGTGACGCTGCGCGCGGCGCTGGCCGACCGGCTACCCGCCTACATGGTCCCGGCCGCGGTGCTGGCGGTGGACGCGCTGCCGTTGACGGTCAACGGCAAACTCGACACCCGGGCGTTGCCCGCGCCGCAATACACCGATCGGGACCGCTACCGCCCGCCGGCCACGCCGGTCGAGGAGACCCTGGCCGACATCTACGCCCAGGTCCTGGGCGTGCAGCGGATTGGCGTCGAAGACTCGTTCTTCGATCTCGGCGGCGATTCACTGTCGGCCATGCGCCTGGTCGCGGCGATCCACGCCGCCCTGGGCATCCATCTGCCCGTGCGCGCCGTGTTCGACGCCCCGTCGGTGCGGAACCTGAGTCAGCAATTCGACTCGTATGCAACGGATTTCGACGCCACACGCAAGGCCCGTCCCAGCTTCGCGTCCGTGCACGGTCGTGACGCCACCGAGGTGTACGCGAGCGATCTGACGTTGGACAAGTTCATCGATGCGGCGACGCTGGGCGGCGCACCGTCGTTGCCGAGCCCGAGCTCGCAGGTGCGGACGGTCCTGTTGACCGGGGCGACCGGTTTCTTGGGCCGTTATCTGGCCCTGCAGTGGCTGGAGCAGCTGGAGCTGGTGGATGGCAAGCTGATCTGTCTGGTGCGGGGCGGCTCGGACGAGGAGGCTCGTCAGCGGCTGGAGAAGACCTTCGACAGCGGTGATCCGTTGTTGCTGAGCCGCTTCCATGAACTCGCCGACGGCCATCTTGAGGTCGTTGCGGGGGACAAGGGGGCGGCGAACCTGGGCCTGGATGAGCCGACGTGGCAGCGGCTGGCCGACACCGTCGACCTGATCGTGGACTCGGCGGCCCTGGTCAACGGCGTGCTGCCCTACAGCGAGCTGTTCGCCCCCAACGTCGCCGGCACCGCCGAGCTGATCCGGCTGGCGCTGACGACCAAACTCAAGCCCTACACGTATGTTTCGACCGCCAACGTCGGGGACGGGATGGAGCCGGCGGCGTTCACCGAGGACGCCGACATCCGGGTCATCAGCCCCACCCGAACCATCGACGGCGGTTACTCCAACGGCTACGGCAACAGCAAGTGGGCCGGCGAGGTGTTGCTGCGCGAGGCCCACGACCTGTGCGGGCTGCCGGTCTCGGTGTTCCGCTGCGACCTGCTTCTCGCCGATGTCACCTACGCGGGACAGCTCAACCTGTCGGACATGTTCACCCGGATGGTGCTGAGCCTGGTGGCCACCGGCATCGCGCCGCGCTCGTTCTATCGGCCGGACGCCGAGGGCAATCGGCAGCGGGCGCACTTCGATGCGCTGCCGGTCGAGTTCGTCGCCGAGGCCATCACCACGCTGGGCGCCCAGGTGATGGAGGGGTTCGAGACCTATCACGTGATGAACCCGCACGACGACGGGATCGGCATCGACGAGTACGTCGACTGGCTGATCGAGGCCGGCTATCCGATCGAGCGCATCGACGACTTCGGCGAGTGGCTGCAGCGGTTCGAGGCCGCCCTGCGCGAACTGCCGGAGCACCAGCGCCAACACTCGGTGCTCCCACTGCTGCTGCCGCCCGGAACGCAGCAGGTCGAGTCCGGTGAACCGGCCCGCGGGTCGTTCGCCCCGACCGACCGCTTCCGCGCCGCGGTGCGCGAAGCCAAGATCGGCCCCCACAGCGACGATCCAGACATCCCGCACGTCACGGCGCCGGTGATCGTCAAGTACGTCACCGACCTGCAGCTGCTCGGACTGCTGTAAACGTCTGAGCGGCAGGAGGTTTCGCGCGGGCGAGCGCAATGCCCGGCATTCGGGCCACGTCGGAGCAAAGCCTGACTACCATGGCCGGTGATCGTGACGGTGTCCCGCCAGCACACGAAAGCGCTCACCATGACAACAGCCCGCGTGCCCAAGTTGCCGCTCGACGAGGCCACGGCCGCCGCCGACGAGGCGGCGGTGCCCAACTACATGGCCGACCTGAGCATCTTCCAGGTGCTGCTCAACCACCCGCCGCTGGCGCGGGCGATCAACGATCTGCTCGCCACCATGCTCTGGCACGGCGCGCTCGACCCCCGGCTGCGCGAGTTGGTGATCATGCGGATCGGCTGGCTCACGGCGTGCGACTACGAGTGGACACAGCACTGGCGGGTCGCTTCACGGCTCGGCGTCGCGCCCGACGATCTGCTCGGCGTGCGTGACTGGCAGGCCTACGACGGATTCGGCGCGGTCGAGCGGGCCGTGCTGGCCGCCACCGACGACGTGGTGCGCGACGGCGCGGTGAGCGACGCCAGCTGGGCGGCCTGTGAGCGTGAATTAGACGGTGACACAACGGTTCTCATCGAACTCGTCACCGCGATCGGTGCGTGGCGGATGGTCGCGTCGCTGCTGCACAGCCTCCGGGTCCCGCTCGAAGAGGGCGTATCGAGCTGGCCGCCGGATGGCCGGTCGCCCGCGCCGGCCGTCGTCGATTGACATATCGATCGATATCTCTTTAGCGTCGGGCAATGCGTACCAGAGTCGCCGAAATGCTCGGCGTCGAGTTTCCCATCTGCGCGTTCAGCCACTGCCGCGACGTGGTGGCCGCGGTGACCAATGCGGGCGGTTTCGGCATCCTCGGCGCGGTGGCGCACAGTCCCCAGCGGTTGCAGAACGAGCTGACCTGGATCGAGGAGCAGACGGGCGGCAAACCGTTCGGGGTCGACCTGTTGCTGCCGCCCAAGTACGTCGGTTCGGACGAGGGTGGCATCGACGCCAAGCAGGCGCGGGCGCGGCTGCCCGAGGAGCACCGCGCGTTCGTCGACGACATCCTGGCCCGTTACGGCATCACCGCGCCGGCCCAGGAGTTGCGGGCCTCCGCCGGCGGCCTCAACATCTCGCCCAAGGGCTACGAGCCGCTGCTCGACGTGGCGTTCGATCACGACATCCGGCTGATCGCCAGCGCGCTCGGGCCGCCGCCGGCCGACCTCGTCGAACGCGCCCACGACCGCGGCGTGCTGGTGGCCGCGTTGGCCGGCACCACCCGCCACGCGCAACGGCACGCCGCAGCCGGCGTCGATCTGATCGTCGCGCAGGGCACCGAGGCCGGGGGCCACACGGGCGAGGTCGCCACCATGGTCCTGGTGCCCGAGGTCGTCGACGCCGTGGCGCCGGTCCCCGTTCTCGCCGCGGGCGGCATCGCCCGCGGCCGCCAGATCGCGGCGGCCCTGGCCCTGGGCGCCGAAGGCGTGTGGTGCGGGTCGGTGTGGCTGACCACCGAGGAAGCCGAGACGCCGCCGGTGGTCAAGGACAAGTTCCTGGCCGCCACCTCCTCGGACACGGTGCGCTCGCGCTCGATGACGGGCAAGCCGGCGCGGATGTTGCGCACGGCCTGGACCGACGAGTGGGACCGGCCGGACAAGCCCGACCCGCTCGGCATGCCGCTGCAGACCGCGTTGGTCACCGAGCCGCAGGTGCGCATCAACTCCGCGGCCGCGCACCCCGGGGCCAAGGCGCGCGAGCTGGCCACCTACTTCGTTGGCCAGGTGGTGGGCTCGCTCGACCGGGTTCGCCCTGCGCGAACGGTGGTGCTCGACATGGTCGAGGAGTTCATCGACACCGTCGGGCGGCTCGACGGCCTCGTCGAGAGCTGATCAGCGTGTTTGAGCCGCCTGCGCGGCGGCCCGGCAAACGCGAGGTGAACAACCGGCGCCCAACGGGGGTGGCTATCCGCCCAGCTCATGGCGTCAACCTGACTGAATCCTGTGTGCCCGCCCCGGAAACCCGTAAAGATTGGGAAACGCTGCGCGGAGGAGTTTGACCCCGTCGGACCCGTCGTGCATTATCGGTCGGGTAAGCACCTCGTTAGGTGAGGCGTCTACACGAATACAGGCCACTGACCCCGAACGTCGAAAGACGCCCCGGGTCAGGACAGCTCCTCCCGGCTTAAGGGTTGAGCCCAGGTGGCTTCCGGGACACCGGACACGTCGTGTGGTGCCGAATCTCTGACGAGAGGGGTGCGGATCTTCCGGCGATGCCGGGTTTTCTGCTCCTCATGCTGCGCGCAAAATCGCGTGCGGATCACCGCACGCGTCGTGATCGCGAGGAGGTGAGGGACACATGAGTTCCAGCGACAGTCCGGATCGAAGTCCGAACTCCGTCTCGTCCCTGTCCGATCTCCGGCACGACGTTCTCGGCTGAGTCGTCGTAACGCTAAGTGGCTTGTCGGCCAAGCGTTCTCAAGGATCGGAACCGCGACGGGACGGGACACGTCAGTCCAGTTAGTCCCCGTTCTGCCGAACCCCGCCTAGGAGGCGACCATGACCGTAGCCCTGCACGACGAAGTGGTGACCGTAGCGCCCGCCCGCACGCTGAGGGTGGTGCGCGATGTTGACGTGACGCAGGCCGCCGTTGCGGCCCCGGCGCCCAAGAAGGCCACCCGCCAGGTCCACAAGCAGCCCGTGCTCGCCGGCGACCCGCTGGTGGAGGGCGCCACCCGTCTGCTCAGCGTCCCGCTGCGCCACGTCTACGCGGCGCTGTGGCGCGTCGGAGTGCTCGAAATTCAGGCCTGATCCGATGGGCAGCGACCAACCAAGGCTCCAAGGGGCTACCCGGCCGCAGGTGTTTCCTGAGGCCAGGTAGCCCCTTGGGGTGCTTCGCCTGAGTAGAATCGAGCCACTGGCGTCGATCCGGCATCACCGGGGAGCCTTCGGAAGAACAGCCGGCTTCTCGGGCCGGCTCAGTAGAACCGAACGGGTGGGCCCGTCACAGCCTTCAACGAGCGGCCACGCGCGGCGTGGCAAGCGGGGTGGTACCGCGGCGCTCGCGCAGGCAGCGCGTCGTCGTCCCCAGTAGGCGCTACCAGTGCTCAACGGCACTGAGGCACAGGAGACGACGCAGCACGTGACCGATAACGCTGACGCCAAGGCCTACCCGAAGCCGGCCGGCGGCGCGCCGGACTTCCCGGCCCTCGAACTCGAGGTCCTCGACTACTGGGCCGGCGACGACACCTTCCGGGCCAGCATCGCCCGCCGCGACGGCGCCCCGGAGTACGTCTTCTACGACGGACCGCCGTTCGCCAACGGGCTGCCGCACTATGGGCATCTGCTCACCGGCTACGTCAAGGACATCGTCCCGCGGTACCGCACCATGCGCGGCTACAAGGTGGAGCGTCGCTTCGGCTGGGACACTCACGGGTTGCCCGCCGAACTCGAGGTCGAACGCCAGCTGGGCATCAACGACAAGTCGCAGATCGACGACATGGGGATCGCCGCGTTCAACGACGCGTGCCGCGAATCGGTGCTGCGCTACACCGACGAGTGGCGGGCCTATGTCACCCGCCAGGCCCGCTGGGTCGATTTCGACAACGACTACAAGACGCTCGACCTGTCCTACATGGAGTCGGTGATCTGGGCGTTCAAGCAACTCTGGGACAAGGGCCTGGCCTACGAGGGCTATCGCGTCCTGCCGTATTGCTGGCGTGACGAAACCCCGTTGTCCAACCACGAATTGCGCATGGACGACGACGTCTACCAGAGCCGCCAGGACCCGGCGCTGACCGTCGGATTCAAGGTCGTGGGCGGCCCGCTGGAGGGCGCGCACCTGCTGGTGTGGACGACCACGCCGTGGACCCTGCCGTCGAACCTGGCCGTCGCGGTCAACCCCGAGGTCACCTACGTCGAGGTCCAGGCCGGCGAGCACCGCTTCGTGCTGGCCCAGCCGCGGCTGGCCGCCTACGCCCGCGAGTTGGGTGAAGAACCCGAGATCCTGGGCACCTACAGCGGCGCCGACCTGCTCGGCACCCGCTACCTGCCGCCGTTCCCGTATTTCATGGACACCCCCAAGGCTTTTCAGGTGCTGCCCGGGGAGTTCGTCACCACCGAGGACGGCACCGGGATCGTGCACATGGCGCCGGCCTACGGCGAGGACGACATGGCGACCACCGACAAGGTGGGCATCGTGCCGGTCACCCCGGTCGACTCCAAGGGCCGGTTCGACGCCAGCGTTCCGGATTACCGGGGGCAGCACGTCTTCGACGCCAACCCGCACATCATCCGCGACCTGAAGAACGGCAGCGGCCCGGCGGCGGCCAACGGCGCGGTGTTACTGCGCCACGAGACCTACGAGCACCCCTACCCGCACTGCTGGCGGTGCCGCAATCCGCTGATCTACCGGGCGGTGTCGTCCTGGTTCGTCACCGTCACCGCATTCCGCGACCGCATGGTGGAACTCAACCAGCAGATCACCTGGTACCCCGAGCACGTCAAGGACGGCCAGTTCGGCAAGTGGCTGCAGGGCGCCCGCGACTGGTCGATCTCGCGAAACCGCTACTGGGGCAGTCCCATTCCGGTGTGGAAGTCGGATGATCCCGCGCACCCGAGAATCGATGTATACGGCAGCCTGGACGAGCTGGAACGCGACTTCGGGGTGCGGCCGACCAACCTGCACCGGCCCTACATCGACGAGCTGACCCGTCCCAATCCCGACGACCCGACCGGTCGCAGCACCATGCGGCGCATCCCCGACGTGCTCGACGTGTGGTTCGACTCGGGCTCGATGCCCTACGCCCAGGTGCACTACCCGTTCGAGAACCGCGAGTGGTTCGACACCCATTACCCGGGCGACTTCATCGTGGAATACATCGGGCAGACCCGAGGCTGGTTCTACACGCTGCACGTGCTGGCCACCGCGCTGTTCGACCGGCCGGCGTTCAAAACGTGTGTCGCCCATGGGATCGTGCTGGGCTCGGACGGGCAGAAGATGAGCAAGTCGCTGCGCAACTACCCGGACGTCTCGGAGGTGTTCGACCGGGACGGCTCCGACGCCATGCGGTGGTTCTTGATGGCCTCGCCGATCCTGCGCGGCGGCAACCTGATCGTCACCGAGCAGGGCATCCGCGACGGCGTGCGTCAGGTCCTGCTGCCGTTGTGGAACGCCTACAGCTTCCTGGCGCTCTACGCGCCGAAAGTCGGTTCCTGGCGTACCGATTCGCGGCAGGCGCTGGACCGCTACATCCTGGCCAAGCTGGCCGACCTGCGCGGCGACCTCACCCGCGAGATGGACACCTGCGACATCTCGAGGGCGTGCGAGCACCTGCGGCAGTTCACCGAGGCGTTGACGAATTGGTATGTGCGCCGGTCGCGTTCGCGGTTCTGGGAGGAGGACCCCGACGCCATCGACACCCTGCACACCGTGCTGGAGGTCACCTCGAGGCTGGCCGCGCCGCTGCTTCCGTCGGTCACCGAGATCATCTGGCGCGGCCTGACCGGGGGGCGGTCGGTTCATCTCACCGACTGGCCCGACGGCGAAGCGCTGCCGGCCGACCCCGATCTGGTCGCCGCGATGGACCAGGTCCGCGAGGTGTGCTCGGCGGCGTCGTCGCTGCGCAAGGCCAAGAAGCTGCGGGTGCGGCTGCCACTGCCGAAATTGACCGTGGCGGTGGAGAATCCGCAGCGGTTGGAGCCGTTCGTGGACCTGATCGCGGACGAGCTCAACGTCAAGAGCGTCGAGCTGACCGATGCCATCGACACCTACGGGCGGTTCGAGCTCACCGTCAACGCCCGCGTCGCCGGCCCGCGGCTGGGCAAGGACGTGCAGGCCGCCATCAAGGCGGTCAAGGCGGGGGAGGGCGTCGTCAACCCCGACGGCACCCTGACCGCCGGACCCGCGGTGCTGCAACCCGAGGAGTACAGCTCGCGGCTCGTCGCCGCCGACCCGGAGTTCACCGCGGCGCTGTCCGACGGTGCCGGGCTGGTGGTGCTGGACGGCACGGTCACCCCGGAGCTGGAGGCCGAGGGCTGGGCGAAGGACCGCATTCGTGAGCTGCAGGAGCTCCGCAAATCCACGGGTCTCGACGTGTCCGACCGGATCTCCGTCGTGATGTCGGTGCCGGCCGAGCGGGCCGACTGGGCGCGCACGCATCGCGACCTGATCGCCGGCGAGATCCTGGCCACCAGTTTCGAATTCGGCGCGCCGTCCGACGGCGTCGACATCGGCGACGGCGTCCGGGTGAGCATCGCCAAGGCCTGACTGGTCGTCACACGGGACACATTGGCCACTGGGCGGAGCGGACACCAGAGTGCCTGCCTCGTAGCGACAATGCGCGAGGGGACCACGAGTTGTCGCTGAGAGGCGGGCACCGCGGCGCATGGTCCGGCCCGCCCGGGTAGACGTCGCGCTGGTGTCAGCCCCGATGCGGGCGCAGCGCGCGGTGGGCGTGGGGCCAGAACGGCATGCCCGCCACCACCGTCGCGCCGGTGGCGATGAGTCCGACAGCGACGTCGACGCTCTCGCGGCCGTCCCGTGCCCAGTAGACGTCCTTGAGGTCCAACAGCAGCGCGAGCTCGTCGACGATCATGGCGTTCGCGGCACCGTACGCGATGGCCGCCGCCGGATGCCGCCGTTGCCGGTCGGTTCCGCGCAGTCCCACGCCGCCCACCGTCGCCAGCATCCCGATACCGATGTTGTAGTGGTGAAAGTGCTTCCCGCCCAACGACATACCGCCCCCCGAGGGGCCATGGCCCGCCCGGATCCAATGCGTGAGCGCCCGCAGCCCGGCGAACGTGAGGGTGAACGACGTCCAGGCCAGCACCGTGGCCTGTTCGCCGGGTTGCAGCCGCTGGTCCCATTGATGGCGCAGACGCTCCCACCGAGACCTCGGTGCATCGGTGCCGTCAGTCTCCATACCCAACGACGCTAGACCCATAGCATCGATGCGTGGAGTCCCGTTGGGTGCTGCACCTGGACATGGATGCGTTCTTCGCCTCGGTGGAACAACTCACCCGGCCGACCCTGCGCGGGCGGCCGGTGCTGGTGGGCGGCCTGGGCGGGCGTGGTGTGGTGGCGGGCGCCAGCTATGAAGCCCGCGTGTACGGCGCCCGCTCGGCAATGCCGATGCATCAGGCCCGCCGCCTGATCGGGGTGACCGCGGTCGTGTTGCCGCCGCGCGGCGTGGTGTACGGGGTGGCCAGCCGGCGGGTCTTCGACGCCGTGCGCAGCCTGGTGCCCGTCGTCGAGCAGCTGTCGTTCGACGAGGGCTTCGGTGAGCCGCCCCACCTCGCGGGCGCGTCGGCCGAGGAGGTCGAGTCGTTCTGTGAGGACCTGCGGCGACGGGTGCGCGACCAGACCGGGCTGATCGCCTCGGTCGGCGCCGGCTCGGGCAAGCAGATCGCCAAGATCGCGTCGGGCCTGGCGAAGCCCGACGGCATTCGGGTGGTCCGGCGCGCCGAGGAGCGGTCGCTGCTGGGCGGGTTGCCGGTGCGGCGGTTGTGGGGCATCGGGCCAGTCGCCGAGGAGAAGCTCAATCGGCTCGGCATCGAGACGATCGGCAACCTGGCCGCGCTGACCGACGCCGAGGCCGCCAACATCCTGGGTGCGACGATCGGGCCGGCGCTGCATCGCCTGGCCCGGGGCGTCGACGACCGCCCCGTCGCCGAGCGCGCCGAAGCCAAGCAGATCAGCGCCGAGTCCACCTTCGCCGTCGACCTGACCAGCCTGGAGCAGCTGCGTGAGGCGATCGACCCGATCGCCGAGCACGCGCACCGACGCCTGCTGCGCGACGGCCGGGGCGCCCGCACCGTCACCGTGAAGCTGAAGAAATCCGACATGAGCACGCTGACCCGCTCGGCCACGCTGCCGTACGCGACGACCGAGCCCGGCGCGCTGGTCGCGGTCGCCCGGAGGCTGTTGCTCGACCCGCGCGAGATCGGGCCGATCCGCCTACTGGGCGTGGGCTTTTCGGGATTGAGCGACGTGCGCCAGGAATCGCTGTTCCCGGACCTGGACCTGGCGGGGGAGACGTCGGAGGGACAACACGTCGAGACGGCGGCGGAGGCCATGTTTGCGCCGGGGCCGGAGCTGGAACCGGGGTGGCGGGTGGGCGACGACGTCACGCACCCCGAACTCGGGCACGGCTGGGTGCAGGGCGCCGGCCACGGCGTGGTCACCGCGCGGTTCGAAACCCGCAGCTCGGGACCGGGCCCGGCCAGGACGTTCCCCGCCGACACCGCCGAGCTGACGAAGGCGAACCCGGTCGATTCGCTGGACTGGCCGGACTACCTGGGGGCCCTGCAGTCCGACGAACCGTCAGCCCCACCGGGCGATGACGTCGCCGACCGGTAGCTTCGCGGCCAGCCCGGCCATCATCAGCACCCGGGCCTGCGGTGGTCGCAAGCGGGGCACCATCACCGCGCCCGCCGCCGCCATCTCGTGCCCGGGCCCGTAGCTGGCAGCGACCCGGCCGCCCGGGACGCGGGTGGACACCGCGACCGCGACGCCGCCCCGGCAATGGCGACGCACCGCGTCGACCACCGCGTCACCGGCGTTGCCCGAACCCAGCGCCTCGAGCACCACGCCGCGCGCCCCGGCGGCCACGCACGCGTCCAGGGCCACCCCGTCGCTGCCCAGGTACGCGGCGACGATGTCCACCCGCGGCGCGTCGGCCGCGGTGAGGGCGCCCAGCTGGGGCCGCGTCTTGGTGCCCGCCAGCGTGACACCGCCGTCGACCGCGCCGACCAGCTCGCCGGCGAAGCCGCTCAGGTCGTCCGTGGCCACCTTGCTCATCCCCAGCGGCTGCAGCACCCGGCCGGCGAAACACACCAGCACGCCGAGGCCCCGCGTATCGGGGCTGCCCGCCACCGCAAGGGCGGCCCGCAGGTTGGCCGGGCCGTCGGCGTCGGGGGCGTCGGCGCTGCGCATGGCCCCGGTGAGCACAACGGGAACGTCGCCGTCATGGGTGAGCTCGAGCCACAGCGCGGTCTCCTCCATGGTGTCGGTCCCGTGCGTGATCACCACACCGTCGGCGCCGCCGTCGATCGCCGCGCGCACGGCTCCGCGCATCCGGTCCCAGTCGGCGGGCACCAGCTGCGAGCTGTCCACGGCCAGCACGTCGACGACGTCGACATCGAGACCGGCCGCCAGCTCGGCCGCGCCATAGGAGGGCCGGTGCACGCCGTCCGCGCCGGTGCCGGTCGATATCGTGCCTCCAGTGGCGATGACGGTGAGCCGGCCCATGATGAGATCATCGCGCACGCCAACCGCGAACATCGGCCGGCCCGAGTCCGCATTGGGGGATGATGTGAGAGTGCCCGAGGAACCCACAGGATCCACTGAGCCCGTGACGTCAACCGACGAGGCCAAGGACGCGCCCCCCACCGAGCCGCAGCGGCCGCCGAGGCGGCTGCGCCTGCTGCTGTCGGTCGCCGCGATCGTCCTGGCCCTGGACGTCGTCACCAAGGTGCTCGCCGTCAAACTGCTGCCGCCCGGTCAGCCGGTGCCCATCATCGGCGACACGGTGACCTGGACGCTGGTGCGCAACTCCGGCGCCGCGTTCTCCATGGCGACCGGCTACACCTGGGTGCTGACGCTCATCGCGACCGGTGTGGTGGTCGGCATCTTCTGGATGGGCCGGCGGCTGGTGTCGCCCTGGTGGGCGGTCGGGCTGGGGATGATTCTCGGCGGTGCCATGGGCAACCTGGTCGACCGCTTCTTCCGGGCGCCCGGCCCGCTGCGCGGCCATGTCGTGGACTTCCTGTCGGTCGGCTGGTGGCCGGTGTTCAATGTCGCCGACCCGTCGGTGGTCGGCGGCGCCATCCTGTTGGTGGTGCTGTCGGTCTTCGGCTACGACTTCGACACCGTGGGCCGGCGGAGCAAGGCCGACCGCAGTTGACCGAACGTTCCATGCCTGTCCCGGAGGGGCTGGCGGGCATGCGCGTGGATGCTGGGCTGGCCCGGCTGCTGGGACTGTCCCGCAGCGCCGCGGCGGCCCTGGCCGAAGACGGCGGCGTCGAACTCGACGGCGTGCGGGCCGGGAAGTCCGACCGGCTGACCGGCGGCGCGTGGCTGCAGGTGCGGCTGCCCGAAGCCCGGCCGCCGGTGGAGAACACACCCGTCGACATCGAGGGCATGACGATCCTGTATTCCGACGACGACATCGTCGCGGTCGACAAGCCGGCTGCGGTGGCCGCCCACGCGTCGGTGGGCTGGACGGGGCCGACCGTGCTCGGCGGCCTGGCCGCCGCCGGCTACCGGATCACCACGTCCGGGGTTCCCGAGCGGCAGGGCATCGTGCACCGTCTCGACGTGGGCACCTCCGGCGTGATGGTGGTGGCGCTCTCCGAACGCGCCTACACCGTGCTGAAGCGGGCGTTCAAACAGCGCACGGTCGACAAGCGCTACCACGCGCTGGTGCAGGGGCATCCGGACCCCTCGAGCGGGACGATCGACGCTCCGATCGGACGCCACCGCGGCGGCGAGTGGAAGTTCGCGGTCACGAAGGAGGGCCGGCACAGCCTCACCCATTACGACACCATCGAAGCCTTCCAGGCCGCCAGCTTGCTCGACGTGCACCTAGAAACCGGTCGCACGCACCAGATCCGGGTGCACTTCTCCGCGTTGCACCATCCGTGCTGCGGCGACCTGGTCTACGGAGCGGATCCGAAACTCGCGAAAAGGCTTGGGCTGGAACGGCAATGGCTGCATGCCCGCTCACTGTCGTTCGCCCATCCGGCGGACGGCAGGCTGATGGAGATTGTCAGCCCCTACCCGGCCGATCTGCAGCACGCGTTGGACGTGCTGCGCGCCGAGGGCTGATCAGTCTGATGGTCGCGACCCGCTGCGCCCGGCTTCGCCGCGCTTGCGATCACTCAGCCGGCTTGCGCGCCTCCACCAGCAGCCGCACCGAGTGCGCGACGAACGGCCCGTCGGCCTCGATCCACTCCTGCAGTTCGCGCAGCCGGTCGCGATAGGCGTCGACCGTGAAGCCCGGCACCGTCCAAATCACCTTGCGCAGGAAGTAGATCACGGCGCCGATGTCGAAGAACTCGGCCCGCATGCGCTCCATGCGCATGTCCACCACCTCCATCCCGGCGGCCCGGGCCTCGGCGCCCTGCACGTCGGGGTGCAACTCCGCCCACTTCTCCGGCTGCGGGCCGATGAAGTATTCGACCAGCTCGGCCATCGTCGCGGGCCCGATCTGCTGCGCGAAGTAGGTGCCGCCGGGTCGCAGCACGCGGGCGATCTCGGGCCACCGCACCTCGATCGGGTGGCGGCTGGTCACCAGGTCGAAGGCAGCGTCGGCGAATGGCAGCCGCGGCTCGTCCCCGGTCACCACGACCACCACGCCGCGGGGATGCAGGCGCTGGGTGGCCAGGGCCGCGTTGGGCGGCCACGACTCCGTCGCGGCCATCGCCGGCGGAAACCGTTCGGCGCCCGCGAGCACCTCGCCGCCCCCGGTGTCGAGGTCGCAGGCGGCCGACGCGCTCGCCAGCCGTCGGCTCATCTGCCGCTGGTAACCCCACGACGGGCGCTCCTCGATGGCGCGCCCGTCCAGCCAGGAGAAATCCCAACCGTCGACGGGGGCCGCGTCGGCCTCCGCCACGAAGTCGTCGAATGTGCGGCCCATGCCGAGCATGCTAGGCACCGTCCACCGCTCCCGGCGGCAGCCCTCGGGCGCGTCCCGCCGAGATTGCCGCCACGGTCGTCCTGGCGCCCGCGACCGCAGCCCTCACCGCAATCTCGGCGAACGGGCTAGACCGTCGCCTTATTGGCCTCGCCGGTAGCGATCTCGGGAGCCAGCGGTGCGATCGCACCGATGATCTCCGTGACGGTCTCGGAGGGGACCCCGGCCGCCGCGAGCGCGTCGGACAGGTGCCTGGCCACCAGGTTGAAGTGGTGCATCGTGA
Organism: Mycobacterium sp. E342; assembly: GCF_001667665.1. Lineage (NCBI taxonomy): Bacteria > Bacillati > Actinomycetota > Actinomycetes > Mycobacteriales > Mycobacteriaceae > Mycobacterium > Mycobacterium sp. E342. The sequence continues at coordinate 11,610 of NZ_LZJM01000130.1, read as the reverse complement.
TGCCGCGCCCCTGGTGCACCTGCTTCATCGGCGCGCCGGTGTAGGGCTCGGGGCCGCCGAGGGCAGCCGCGAAGAACTCCACCTGCTTGCCTTTGAGGCGGTTCATATTGGTACCGGTGAAGAAGCCCGCGAGTTGGTCGTCGGCAAGCACCCGAACGTAGAAGTCCTCGACCACGACTTCGATCGCCTCGTGCCCACCGATCCGGTCGTAGATGGCGACCGGCTCGGGTTTGCGGAAGCGTGCCAGAATTTTCATAAGTGCGATTGGAACATCTCGGCATTGCTCGCCAGTTAGTTCGCGATCACACGCGGATATCCTTGCGTAACAAGCGGATTGCCGCCTATTGACGGTTGTGCTCGCCCGACCGTGAGACGTGCGCCGGGCGTTACAAGCCCGAAATCTGCATCGGGCCGGCGGACCTATGCCATAGGTTGGCTCAATGACTCACGTCACATCATGCACACCGCCCCGCCAGGCGATCGTGGTCAACGGGCAGGCCAATTGCGGTCGGGGGGCCGACACCATCAGGAGCGAAAGCCGATGAATCTTGGTGACTTGACGAGCTTGGTCGAAAAGCCGCTCGCGAACTTGGTGGAGAAGCCGATCGCGGCGGTGTCTCACCTCGTCAACACGCCCAACTCCGCGGGGCGCTACCGGCCGTTCTACCTGAGGAATCTGCTGGACGCCGTCCAGGGCCGCACGCTCGACGAGGCGGTCGCGGGCAAGACCGTCCTGATCACCGGGGGATCGTCGGGCATCGGCGAGGCCGCCGCGAAGAAGATCGCCGAAGCGGGCGGCACGGTCGTGCTGGTCGCGCGGACCCGGGAAAACCTGGAAAAGGTGGCCGCCGAGATTCATGGCGACGGCGGCACCGCCCACGTCTATCCGTGCGACCTGTCCGACATGGACGCGATCGCCGCGATGGCCGACCAGGTGCTGGGCGACCTCGGGGGGGTCGACATCCTGATCAACAACGCGGGGCGGTCGATCCGGCGTTCGCTGGAGCTGTCCTACGACCGGATTCACGACTATCAGCGGACCATGCAGCTGAACTACCTGGGCGCGGTCCAGCTCATCCTCAAATTCATCCCCGGGATGCGGGAACGCGGATTCGGGCACATCATCAACGTCTCCTCGGTGGGCGTGCAGACACGTGCGCCGCGCTTCGGCGCCTACATCGCCAGCAAGGCCGCGCTGGACAGCCTGTGCGATTCCCTGCAGGCCGAAACCGTCAACGACGGCGTCAAGTTCACCACCGTGCACATGGCACTGGTGCGCACGCCGATGATCAGCCCGACGACGCTCTACGACAAGTTCCCGGCGCTGACGCCGGATCAGGCGGCCGGGGTGATCGCGGACGCCATCGTGCACAGGCCCCGGCGGGCCAGCTCGCCGTTCGGGCAGTTCGCCGCCGTCGCCGACGCCGTGAACCCGGCGGTGATGGACCGGGTGCGCAACCGGGCGTTCGCCATGTTCGGTGACTCCGACGCCGCCCGAGGTGACGAATCGGCAAGCGAGTCACAGCAATTCGACAAACGAAGCGAGACGTTTGTGCGGGCGACCCGCGGGATACATTGGTGACATCATGAGCCTTCCCAAACCCGACATTCAGACCACCGTCGTCATCACGGGCGCCTCGTCCGGCATCGGCGCCGAACTGGCCCGCGGCCTGGCCCGCCGCGGCTTCCCGCTGTTGCTGGTCGCGCGGCGCCGCGAACGCCTCGACGAGCTGGCCAACGAAGTGGGCCAGGAGTATTCGGTGGCGGTCGAGGTGCTGCCGCTGGATCTGGGCGATTCCAAGGGGCGCGCGAAGTTGGCGGACCGGCTGCGGGCCGAGCCGATCGCCGGCCTGTGCAACAGCGCGGGCTTCGGCACCAGCGGCGTCTTCCACGAGCTGCCGCTCGAGCGCGAAAGCGAGGAAGTCACCCTCAACGCGCTGGCGCTGATGGAGCTCACCCACGCGGCCCTGCCCGGCATGGTCGAGCGCGGTGCCGGCGCGGTGATGAACATCGCCTCGATCGCCGGCTTTCAGCCGGTGCCGTACATGGCGGTCTATTCGGCCACCAAGGCGTTCGTGCAGACGTTCTCCGAGGCCGTGCACGAGGAGCTGCACGGCACGGGGGTGTCGGTCACCTGTCTGTGCCCGGGGCCGGTGCCGACCGAGTGGGCAGAGATCGCCAACGCCGAGCGGTTCAGCATTCCCATCGCCCAGGTCTCGCCACGCGACGTCGCCGAGGCGGCGATCAGCGGGATGCTGGCCGGCAGGCGCACCGTGGTACCCGGTGTGGTGCCGAAGGTCGTCAGCACCGGCGGCAGGTTCGCGCCGCGCGGCCTGTTGCTGCCCGGGATCCGGATCGGAAGCCGCTTCCGCGGGGGACCCAGCCGCTGAGCGTGCGGCGCCGCCGCCTGGTCACAGCCGTCACTTCCGTCGCTGCGCCGGGCGATTGACGATGTGCCCGCCTCACAGCGACAAAGGCGGCTACCGCGCAGGGGGTCTCGGATTGTCGCTACGAGGCGGGCACAACGCCGCATCCCTCTGAGCCGCATCCCTCTGAGCGGGGGCGCACGGCACGGGGCGGGTGTGACGAAGCGGCCGCGCTAGGCTCCGCTCATGGCCGCCGTTGACCTGACCGCCGACGTACCGATGAGCCCGCAGGACATGTGGGACCACGTCTCCGACCTGTCGGACCTGGGAGACTGGCTGGTGATGCACGAGGGCTGGCGCAGTGATCTGCCCGACGAGCTCGGCGAGGGCGTCCAGGTGGTGGGCGTGGCCCGGGCGAAGGGGTTCCGTAACCGGGTGACGTGGACGGTGACCACGTGGGACCCGCCGCACGAGGTGGCGCTGTCGGGTTCGGGCAAGGGCGGCGCCAAGTACGCCGTGACGCTCACCGTGCGAGCCGCCGAGGAGGGCTCGACCCTCGGCCTTCGTCTCGAGCTGGGCGGGCGTCCACTGTTCGGCCCGGTAGGCGCGGCGGCGGCGCGGGCCGTCAAGGGCGACGTGCAGAAGTCGCTGGAGCAGTTCGTCGAGTTATACGGATAAAACCTCTCGAGACACACTTCGCGACACGCCCGAAAGCCGTCGGTGCTCGGTCATAGACTGGCGTCCCTATGAACCACTCGTCCTTCGTGCACCTGCATAACCACACCGAGTACTCGATGCTGGATGGGGCCGCGAAGATCACGCCGATGCTGGCCGAGGTGGAGCGGCTGGGAATGCCCGCGGTCGGGATGACCGACCACGGAAACATGTTCGGCGCCAGCGAGTTCTACAACGCGGCGGCCAAGGCCGGGATCAAGCCGATCATCGGGGTCGAGGCGTACATCGCGCCCGGCTCGCGCTTCGACACCCGGCGCATCCAGTGGGGTGACCCCGGCCAGAAGTCCGACGACGTCTCCGGCAGCGGCTCCTACACGCACCTGACCATGGTCGCCGAGAACGCCACCGGCCTGCGCAACCTGTTCAAGCTCTCGTCGTTGGCCTCCTTCGAGGGCCAGCTCGGCAAGTGGTCGCGGATGGACGCCGAGCTCATCGCCGAGCACGCCGAGGGCATCATCGCCACCACGGGCTGCCCGTCGGGTGAGGTGCAGACCCGGCTGCGGCTGGGGCACGACCGTGAGGCGCTGGAATCGGCCGCCAAGTGGCGCGAGATCTTCGGCGCCGACAACTACTTCCTCGAGCTGATGGACCACGGGCTGTCCATCGAGCAGCGCGTCCGCGAGGGCTTGCTCGAGATCGGACGCAAGCTCGGCATCCCGCCGTTGGCCACCAACGACTGCCACTACGTCACCCGCGACGCCGCCCACAACCACGAGGCGCTGTTGTGCGTGCAGACCGGTAAGACGCTGTCGGACCCGAACCGGTTCAAGTTCGACGGCGACGGCTACTACCTCAAGTCCGCCGCCGAGATGCGCCAGATCTGGGACGCCGAGGTGCCCGGCGCCTGCGACTCGACGCTGCTGATCGCCGAACGGGTGCAGCCGTACGACGACGTGTGGGCGCCGCGGGACCGGATGCCGGTCTTCCCGGTGCCCGAGGGACACGACCAGGCGACCTGGCTGCACCACGAAGTGATGGCCGGGCTGCGGCGGCGATTCCCCACGGGCGTCGGCCAGGACTACATCGACCGGGCCGAGTACGAGATCAAGGTCATCTGCGACAAGGGCTTCCCGTCGTACTTCCTGATCGTCGCCGACCTGATCAACTACGCCCGGTCGGTCGACATCCGGGTGGGGCCCGGCCGCGGTTCGGCGGCGGGCTCGCTGGTGGCCTACGCGCTGGGGATCACCAACATCGACCCGATCCCGCACGGGCTGCTGTTCGAGCGGTTCCTCAACCCCGAGCGCCCGTCGGCGCCCGACATCGACATCGACTTCGACGACCGTCGTCGCGGTGAGATGGTGCGCTACGCCGCCGACAAGTGGGGCCAGGACCGCGTCGCCCAGGTCATCACCTTCGGCACCATCAAAACGAAAGCGGCGCTGAAGGATTCGGCGCGCATCCATTACGGTCAGCCCGGCTTCGCCATCGCCGACCGGATCACCAAGGCGTTGCCGCCGCCGATCATGGCCAAGGACATCCCGCTCTCGGGCATCACCGATCCGGCGCACGAGCGGTACAAGGAAGCCGCCGAGGTCCGCGGCCTGATCGAAACCGACCCGGACGTCCGCACCATCTACCAGACCGCGCGCGGCCTGGAGGGGCTGATCCGCAACGCCGGTGTGCACGCCTGCGCGGTGATCATGAGCAGCGAGCCGCTCACCGAGGCCATCCCGCTGTGGAAGCGGCCGCAGGACGGGGCCATCATCACCGGCTGGGACTACCCGTCGTGCGAGGCCATCGGCCTGCTGAAGATGGACTTCCTGGGTCTGCGAAACCTGACGATCATCGGCGACGCGCTGGAAAACATCAAGGCCAACAGGGGAATTGACCTCGACCTGGAATCGGTGCCGCTCGACGACAAGCCCACCTACGAGCTGCTGGGCCGAGGCGACACCCTGGGCGTGTTCCAGCTCGACGGCGGGCCGATGCGCGACCTGCTGCGCCGCATGCAGCCGACCGAGTTCAACGACATCGTCGCCGTGCTCGCGCTGTACCGCCCGGGCCCGATGGGCATGAACGCCCACAACGACTATGCCGACCGCAAGAACGCCCGGCAGGCCATCAAGCCGATCCACCCGGAGCTCGAGGAGCCGCTGCGCGAGATCCTCTCGGAGACTTACGGTCTGATCGTCTACCAAGAGCAGATCATGTTCATCGCCCAGAAGGTCGCCTCCTACACGATGGGCAAGGCCGACGCGCTGCGCAAGGCGATGGGGAAGAAGAAGCTCGAGGTGCTCGAGGCCGAGTACAAGGGCTTCTACGAGGGCATGACCGCCAACGGGTTCTCGGAGAAAGCCGTGAAGGCGTTGTGGGACACCATTCTTCCGTTCGCCGGGTATGCGTTCAACAAGTCGCACGCGGCCGGCTACGGCCTGGTGTCCTACTGGACCGCCTACCTGAAGGCCAACTACCCGGCCGAATACATGGCAGGCCTGTTGACCTCGGTGGGCGACGACAAGGACAAGGCCGCGGTCTACCTGGCGGACTGCCGCAAGCTGGGCATCACCGTGCTGCCGCCGGACGTCAACGAGTCCCTGGTGAACTTCGCGTCGGTCGGCCAGGACATCCGGTTCGGGCTGGGCGCGGTCCGCAACGTCGGCGCCAACGTGGTCGGTTCGCTGATCAAGACCCGCAACGAGAAGGGGAAGTTCACCGACTTCTCGGACTACCTGAACAAGATCGATGTCTCGGCCTGCAACAAGAAGGTGACGGAGTCGTTGATCAAGGCGGGCGCGTTCGACTCGCTGAGCCATGCCCGCAAGGGCCTCTTCCTGGTGCACACCGACGCCGTCGATTCGGTGCTGGGCACTAAAAAGGCCGAGGCGATGGGGCAATTCGACCTGTTCGGCGGCGAGGACGGCTGCACCGAGTCGGTGTTCACCATCAAGGTGCCCGAAGACGAGTGGGAGGACAAGCACAAGCTGGCCCTGGAGCGGGAGATGCTGGGCCTGTACGTGTCGGGGCATCCGCTGAACGGCGTGGCGCACCTGCTGGCGGCGCAGGTGGACACCCAGATCCCGGCCATCCTTGACGGCGACGTCCCCAACGACACCCAGGTTCGGGTCGGCGGCATCCTGGCGTCGGTCAACCGGCGGGTCAACAAGAACGGGATGCCCTGGGCCTCAGCGCAACTGGAAGACCTCACCGGTGGCATCGAGGTGATGTTCTTCCCGCACGCCTATTCCACCTACGGCGCCGACATCGCCGACGACGCGGTGGTGCTGATCAACGCCAAGGTCGCCATCCGCGACGACCGGATCAGCCTGATCGCCAACGACCTTGTGGTGCCGGACTTTTCCAACGCCCAGCCGAACCGGCCGATCGCGGTCAGCCTGCCCACCCGGCAGTGCACCGTCGACAAGGTCAGCGCGCTCAAGCAGGTGCTGGCGCGTCACCCCGGCACAGCGCAGGTGCATCTGCGGCTGATCAGCGGGGACCGCATCACCACCCTGGAACTGGACGCCTCGCTGCGGGTGACACCTTCGCCCGCGCTGATGGGGGACCTCAAGGAGCTGCTCGGCCCGGGTTGCCTGGGCAGCTAGGCCGCGGCTCGGGCGTCAGGGTTCATGCCCAAGCATTGATTGAATCGCGCTTTGAGTTGGTCCTTTGCGAGCACATGACTTTGACATAGCCGCGCAACCCGGTTTCTGCTGCAGACAACGATGTTGTGCAAGTACTCGCGATGGTGCGGAACGTGTCGCGGACGGGATCGTACGCTCAGATAAGGTCACTCGCATGGCGATCACGAAACGCATCACCAAGCGTTCTGGAATGCCGAATCCCGATCCGGCATGATCGCCCGTCTCTGGTCGATTCGACATCAGCGTGTCATCAATGGCGCGCTGATTGCGCTCGCGGCGACCGACGGCACGGTATCTACCCTGTACAGCCAGGCTTATGTCCCTGGCCTGGCATTGTCAACGCGCTTTAGTCTGCTGTTGGCCGGGGTCGCGATAGTCGGATTGTTTTTCCGTCACCGCGCTCCCTATCTGGCTTTTGCGTTAACCATTCCCGCTGCGGCAGTCACCACCGGCATGCTCGCTTCCCAGGTGGCATTGTTGACGGTGGCGCGAAGGCGGCCGTCGCTCCGCGCGCTGGGCGTCTGCGGGGGCACCGCGTTCATCTGCTTCACCGAGCCGTGGGCGAACCCGTATTCGGTTCTGAGCACCGTCTGGGCTGCCCTATACGCCGTAGTCTTCGCGGTTGCACCGATCTTGCTTGGTTTGCTGATTCGGGCCCGAGCCGATCTGTCGAGTCAGCTGGACGAGATTGAGCGCGTACGCCGGCACGAGGAGCAGTTGCTCATCGAGCGCGCGCTGGCACGCGAACGCGCCGACCTCGCGCGGGAGATGCACGACGTGGTGTCACATCAAGTGAGCCTGATCGCGGTGCAGTCCGGCGCCCTACAGGTCACCGCGAACGACGACGCCACCGCACAAGCAGCCCGGACAATACGGGCACTCAGCGTGCAGACGCTCGACGAACTGCGCCAAATGGTCGGAGTACTGCGCGCATCCGCAAGCCAAACTGCCGAGGTCACACCTCAACCCGGGCTTGCGAATATTGACAGCCTGGTCGCCGCTTCCGGCGTGCCAGCTGTCATCAGATCTCGTCCCGACACCGCGATCATCCCGTCGCCCGTAGTGCAGCACACCATTTACCGCGCAGTACAAGAGGGTCTGACCAACATCACCAAGCATGCTCCAGGGGCCACCGCCACGGTCGAGCTACAGATCGACCACGGCCACGTGAGTCTGCGGCTCATTAACAGCAAACCCGACCGCCCACCTGACCAACTGCCCGGGGCGCAACAGGGGCTGCCGGGTCTGCGCGAACGCGCCGAACTGCTCGGAGGCACCTTATGCGCAGGCCCGCTCAGTGACGGCGGCTACCAAATGTCGATGACGCTACCCACACATGTTTGACCATGACGCGGCTACAGAGGCTCACACCCGCGTCGATTTCACGAATCACCGAACACCCGCGTCTTCTTCGCTTTCCGAAGCGAGTCGGCGAGCACAAGCAACACTTCCCGTTGGTGATCCGTTGTGTCGTCGCCGCACACTAATTCCTCGACCAGCCGGATCGCCGCGGCCATGCCCTCCGAAAACCCGCGTTCGTAGAGACACCACAATTGGATGAATTGCTCGGCACCCCGAAAGCTGTTGACGTCCAATATTTCTTTCCGATCAGCAAAATGTGCTCTGAGAAACGATCCCCCCAGCCTTGACTGTGACCGGTTTCAGCCTGTGCAGGTGAAGGGCGAGTTGCATTTGATAGTCAACGGCGCCGTGCAGCCCGAGGCCGTCAATGCCGCGACGGCGAGGATCAGACCCGCCGCAAGCCTGAACCTGAGACGAGACTCACTCAAAGTGCCCCTCGCGCCGAATTGACCCGGCTGCGCAGTTCTTTGACTCATCGATACGACCTTGACGGCCCGGATCCGAAACCGAAATCCGGCAGGTGTCGGTTTTAGCCATCCGAGTGGATGGACGCGCTTACCCGGCTAGCTGGATTCGGCGCTCGGCGCGCCGTCTTCGTGTGCTTGGCGGGAGAGGTTCGACTCTAAACGTCGCGGCGCGCTCAGTCGAGCCGATACGGCGCAACCTCAGGTGGCCAGTTTTGGCAGCCAGTTGGCTGGATGTTGGGTCGGCCGATGAACTGCGTCCGCGGTTGCGAGTACCTTCACCGCAGAGACCGTCGGTGCATGAGGAGGTCCCGTCTCGTGATCAGCGTGGTCATTGTCGATGACGAAGCCTTGATCCGGTCGGGCTTCGAGCTGATCCTGTCAGCGGCTCCGGACGTTGACGTGGTCGCCACCACCGACGGTGTCCATGCCGTGGAGCTGATCGCCGAGCACCAACCGGATGTGGTGTTGCTGGATATCCGGATGCCCGGAAAGGATGGTTTGGCCGTGTTGGCCGAACTCATGGCCGCCGACTGGTCACCCGTGGTGGCGATGCTGACGACCTTCGACGCCGACGAATACATCGCCTCGGCGCTGCGACTGGGTGCCGCCGGATTCCTCTTGAAAGACACCGACCCCGTCCAACTTCCCGCGATGGTGCGCAGCTTGGCCGCCGGTGGGCTGGTGCTCTCGGACAAGGTCAGCCCAAAGGTGATCGCGGGTTACCTGGCGGACCCCGTCGATCGTGTCGCGGCAAGCAAAGTTGGCGGCCTGAGTGCACGCGAGGTCGACGTGCTGCTGCTTGTGGCGCGCGGTTACTCCAACGGCGAGATCGCCTCTAAGCTTTTTTCCAGTGTTGGCACCGTCAAGGACCAAGTCAGCTCGATTCTCGCCAAGCTCTCGGTCAAGACGCGAGTGGAAGCCGCAATCATCGCCCAACGTGCAGGGATTTTGGAGCGTGATCCGACGTGACGACGTCGCTCCCGTCGGGGACCCGTCAACATGCGATCAACGGCATCTTGATCGTACTGGCGGCCGCTGACGCCACGGTATCGATCCTCACCAGCGAGACCCATTCTCCGGGCTGGATTTTGGCGGCTGCTGTCGGCATTGTCGGCTTGTGTTTCCGCGCCCGCGCCCCCTACGTGGCTTTCGCGCTGACGGTCCCCGCGACGGTGATCGGTTATGGCGTGCTGGCCGCCATGGTGGGCTTGTTCACGGTGGCGGAACGACGACCGGCCCGAAGCGGGCTAATCGCGTGCGCACTGATCGTGTTCGTCTGCTATTCCGCGCCGTGGCGGGAGGAGGAGTCCTACTGGAGTCTGGGCACCGCGTGGTCCGCCCTCTACGGCATCATTTTCGCAGTCGCGCCGGTGTTGCTCGGCCTGCTCGTGCGAGCCCGGTCCGAGCTGTCGAGCAAGCTGGCCGAGATCGAGCGCGCCCACCGGCATGAAGAGGAGCTGCTCGTTGAGCGTGCGCTGGCGCGAGAACGCGCGGATCTGGCCCGCGAGATGCATGACGTGGTGTCGCATCAAGTCAGCCTGATCGCGGTGCAGTCGGGTGCGCTGCAGGTCACCGCGCCCGACGATGCCACCGTGCGAATAGCTGAGACGATCCGCGCGCTGTGCGTGAAGACCCTCGACGAGCTCCGGGAAATGGTGGGAGTACTGCGGGCGGCTGGCGGCAACACCGCCGCGCCGGCACCGCAACCGGGACTCGATGATGTGGCCACCCTCGTTGCCGGATCCGGTGTGTCGGCGGTAGTCAGGACACGTTCAAACGCCGCCATCACCCCTTCAGCGGTGGTACAGCGTGTCATCTACCGAGCCGTGCAAGAAGGCCTGACCAACGTCACCAAGCACGCTCCCGGCGCCACCGCCTGCGTCGAGTTGTCGATCGACCGGCGACGAGTGGGGTTGACACTGACCAACAGCAAGCCCCACCGGCCTCCCGACCAGCTGCCCAGCGCCCAGCAGGGACTGCTCGGCTTGCGTGAGCGCGCCGAACTACTTGGCGGCACCCTGCACGCAACCCATCTCAGCGACGGCGGCTACCAACTACAGATCAGGCTGCCCACCCACGTCTAAGGTCTGGCCGGTTGGTCGCGCGGAATAGCCAGTTGCCCGGTGCCGCAATACCGTTGGATCCAGCACGATTGCACAGTGACTGGATTAGTTGACGAACCTACCGCCGTCGGTGATGACGAGTCTCAACCATCCGTTGCCGGCCGGATCACCGGCGTCGATCTGGCACGGGGCCTAGCGGTATTGGGAATGTTTGCCGTCCATGTGGGGCCGGATCCTAGAGCGGGCGGCGTGGCGGGTCCGATGGCGTACGCCTCGCAGGGCCGAGCCTCGATACTGTTCGCCACCTTGGCCGGTTTGTCTCTGGCATTGGTCACCGGTGGCCCGCGCACCGCTGGTCAAACTGTGCCCGCTGCGCTTAAGCGGCGGGTTGTGGTGCGTGCCGGCATCATCTTCGCAATCGGCACGGGCCTGACAATATGGGGCACGGCGATACCGGTGATCCTGGCGTATTACGGCATCCTTTTCCTGATCGTGTTGCCGTTCTTGCGATTGCGACCGGCCACAAACCTTGGAATCGCTGCAGTCCTCGCGGTTCTGACTCCGATCGTGTCGATCATGTTGCGCCACCCGGCCGTCATCACACCTTTGAAGGCGGCCGAGCGGTTCGATCCCCTCAGTCGGATAGGGGGCGACGGTCTGACGAATCTGTTTCTCACTGGCGGCTACCCGGTTCTGACGTGGACGCCGTTCGTGATCGGCGGGATCGCGCTGGGCCGGCTCGAGCTACAACGATCGACTGTCCGTCGGGTGCTGATTGCAGGCGGTGCTTCGGTCGCCGTGCTCGCTTACGGCGGCGCATGGGTTTTGGGTAAGACCGTCAATGGTGCCGCGGTCGCCTCATTCGACGAATCACATGGGACAACCGGAAACTCTGGGGCGGATGTGCGGTGGACGTCGTTGCTCAACGCCGAGGGGCACACCGGTACACCATTCGAGATTCTCGGCGGTCTAGGCATAGCGATCATCGTGGTGGCGTGCTGCATCTCGGTGGCGAATCGGATCCCGCGCGCTG
>NZ_LZJM01000129.1:0-822 GCF_001667665.1 Mycobacterium sp. E342 | reverse complement strand
TAGCGGTGCTCGACGCTCTGCCATTGACGGTCAATGGCAAACTCGACACCCGCGCCCTACCCGCCCCCGACTACACCAGCGCCCCCTATCGCGCCCCGGCCACCCTCACCGAAGACATTCTGGCCGGCATCTACGCCCAAATCCTCGGCCACGACCGCGTCGGACTGGACGACTCCTTCTTCGATCTGGGTGGGGACTCGTTGTCGGCGATGCGCCTGATCGCGGCCATCAACAATTCTTTGGATGCCAACCTGTCGGTGCGGGCGGTGTTTGAGGCGCCCACCATCGCCCAGTTAGCACCCCGCATCCAGGCCGGGGGTGGGGGTGGGCTGGCCCCGCTGACGGCCCAGCAGCGGCCGGCAGTGGTGCCGTTGTCGTTTGCCCAGTCCCGGTTGTGGTTTATCGATCAGTTGCTGGGCCGGTCTGCGGTCTACAACATGCCCATCGCGGTACACCTCACGGGGCCACTCGACGTGGACGCCCTGCAGGCTGCGCTCGGTGATCTAGTGGCCCGCCATGAAAGCCTGCGCACCCTGTTCCCCACGATCGACGGGATCCCCCACCAGCAGGTGGTGCCGGTCGAGCAGGCCGAGTTCGGCTGGGCGGTGATCGACGCCGGTGAGTGGACGCACGAGCGGCTCGAGGAGGCCATCGCCACCAACACATACTCATCGGGGCCCAACCGGAAAAGCTCGGTGTGGATCGGGATTTCGGTTGCCAGATCGAACCAGTATTCTGCCGCCGCGGCGATGGCCTCCTCGAGCCGCTCGTGCGTCCACTCACCGGCGTCGATCACCGCCCAGCCGAACTCGGCCTGCTCGA
>NZ_LZJM01000128.1:0-13375 GCF_001667665.1 Mycobacterium sp. E342 | reverse complement strand
GCCCGGATGGAGATCAACAGCTTCTTCTCCGAGCTGGTCCCGCGGATCAAGTCGATCGAGCTGGCCGGCGCGCCCGAGCTGATGGCCACGACCTTCGTCGGCGGCCTCAAGCACCTGCCGATCCGTTACTCGCTGAAGTGAATTCGGGCGCACTCAGATAACGGTCAACTCATCGGGCAGCTCGTCTTCCAGCGCCGCCCGCGTGAGCAGCTCGCCCAGCACCGGGCCGAACTTCATCAGGTTGCTGCCGACGAACGCGACGACTCGGCCGCGTCGCGCCACGGTCCAGCCGTCACCGCCCGCGTCGAGCCACGGAGCGCGGACCGTCACACAGTCCACCCGCCCCACCGGACGCAGGGTCGGGAACAACGCGCGCACCGTCGCCGGGTCCGGTACCTCCTGGCCGAACGCCCACCGCCGCGTGCTGCCCAGTGGCAGCCCGTAGCCCTCAGGCGCCGACAGGCACGCCGCGCCGGTCGCGTCGGCGCCCGCGTAGGCGAAACGGGTGTGCGGGCCGAATTCGGCGCCGAGCGGGCCGAAAAGGGCCGGCGTGCGCGCTCCCGCGCAGAGCAGCACCCGTTCGGCGCGCAGGACGCCGCCGTCCGCGAGACTCACCGCGCCATCGTCGCCGACCGACACGACATCCCCGCGCCGGACGTCGGCCCGCCGCGCCAACGCGGACAACGCGCGGTGGGAGCCCAAGCTGCCGCCGAGCGGATCCAGCACACCGGTCTGCCAGGGCGGTGCGGCGAACGGGATCCGGGCTGCGATGGCGGCGCCGTCCAGCCAGCGAAACGGCGCGCCGGCCTGCGCCATCGCCGCCGCGACGTCATCGCAGGCGCCGGCGGCGATGAACCCCTCCGGGCCGAGCAGGCTGCCCGCGCCGAGTTCGGACTCCCACCGCTGCCAGCCGGCCCGGGCTTCCAGCGCCAGTTGGCACAGCGCCGGGCGTCGATGCGCGATCCGGAAGATGCGCGCTGGCCCCGCGGACTGCTCGCCGAACGGCACGCCGCGCTCCAACACGACTGCGTGCTCCCCCCGCCGTGCCAGCTCGTAAGCGGCGGCCAGCCCGCACACCCCGGCGCCGACGATCACGATCACCCGGTCGGCATTCCCACGGGACTAGAAGAAGAACCCGGCGTGGGGCGCGTCCGGCACCGCGAAGAGCCGATCCGCTGTGGCGATCGCCGACGGGTCCTCGGCCCGGGCCAGGCCGGCGATCGCAAGGTCGCGCCACGTCGTTCCGCCGAGCAGGACGGCGGCCAGCCCCTCGACGTCGACCTCGAGGTTCGCTCGCCGCCCGGTCGGTTCGGCACCGTCCGCGGTGACCGTGAAGCGGCCCGAATTCCGTGGCAGCACGGCGTCATTGACCGCAACGGTGACGGCGCCGTCGCCGCCGTAGCGACGTGCCTCCAGCGCCCGCCCCGCGTCGATGACACGCAGCCAGGTTTCGTCGTGTACCGCGGTGACCCGCGCCGCCCGCCGGTCGGCCAGCAGCCACGGCAGCGGGTCATCCATCGGCAACATCCAAAACACCACGCGGTCAATGAGATCCAACTCCAGCAGGAACCGCAGCAATCCGAGATAGGTTTCCGCGGTGGGCGCGAAGAAATCCTCCACCGCGATGGTGCGCTGGTCGCTCACGAACCACCTATCGGTGTCGACGGGACGGTAGCGGGCGAAGCCTGATTCGGATCCCGGCTCGCCGTGCACCACGAAATACGTAGGACCGGGGCTATTTTCGGTCCGCAACCGCAGGCTCTCCCACCACGGCCGCGGCCGGTCGATCGTTCCCGGACGCGACGGGCGATTCCGGGCATAGATGCCCGGCAGCAGCTCCCAGGCCTGCGCGGCGGCGACCAACCGCACCGGACCGCCGGGCCCGACGTCGCGGCGCAGCGCGGCACGCGCGGTGTGCACCTCCACCGTCTGCGAAGAGCTGGCCACGCCGTATCCGTACCGGCCGTAGATCGTCGCCTCCGATGCCCGCAGGGACGCCACCACTTCACCGCGGGCGGCGATGTCGCGCAACTGATGACCGATCAGCTCGGTGGCGACGCCCCGCCGGGTGAACGAGGGCAGCACCCCGATGTGCGTGACGGCGGCGTGGCCCACCATCGCCCCGCCGGGAAGCGTCATCCGGCTCGTCACGGCGTCCGCGGTGCCCACGAGCTGGCCGCCCACGAACGCCCCGACGGTACGGCCGGGCTCGAGCAGTTTGCTGATCTGCCCGGGCGGCAGGTCCGGCAGCGGCGGGAAGCCGATCATCGCGACGCGGAACACGTTGGCGGCGGCGAGCAGATCCTCCTCGCTGTCGAGCACCCGGATCTCGATGGTCATCCGGCCATCATGTCTGGTGCCCGCGGGCGCGTGGACCGCGGGATGCGGCCGCTAACGAATCTGCAAGCCGGTCAACGCCCGGGAGATCACCAGGCGCTGGATCTCGCTGGTCCCCTCGAAGATGGTGAAGATCTTGGCGTCGCGGTGCATTCGCTCCACGGGGTAGTCGCGGGTGTAGCCGTTGCCGCCCAGGATCTGGATCGCCTCGTCGGTGACGTAGACGGCCGTCTCGCTGGCCACCAGCTTGGCCATCGATCCCTCCGCCGCGTCGAAGGACTGGTTGTTGCGGGCCATCCATCCAGCCCTCCACACCAACAGACGGGCGGCGTCGATGCGGCTTCTCATGTCCGCCAGCTTGAACGCCACCGCCTGGAATTCGCCGATCTTGCGCCCGAATTGCTCACGCTGGCAGGCATAGTCGAGTGCATACTCGTAGGCGGCCCGCGCGACACCGACCGCCATAGCGCCGACGGTGGGGCGGGTGCGCTCGAAGGTCTTCATTGCCGCCTGACTGCGCGCCGACGCGCCCGACTTGACGCGGGCGATCCGCGCTTCGAACTTCTCGCGACCACCCAGGATGTGGTCCTCGGGCAGGCGGACGTTGTCCAGCACCACCTCCGCGGTGTGGGACGCCCGAATCCCGTGCTTCTTGAACTTCTGGCCCTGCGCCAGTCCGCTGACACCCGCCGGGACGACGAACGTGGCCTGCCCCCGGGTTCCCAGCTCGGGGTAGACCGACGCCACGACGATGTGCACGTTGGCGATGCCGCCGTTGGTCGCCCACGTCTTGGTGCCGTTGAGCACCCATTCCCCGGTGGCCTCGTCGTAGCGCGCCCGGGTACGGATCGCGCCGACGTCGGACCCGGCGTCGGGCTCGGATGAGCAGAACGCGCCCAGCTTCGGCTCGTCCGCCGTACCGAACATCTCGGGCAGCCAGCGACCCAGCTGTTCGGGAGTTCCGTTGCCCGCCAAGGCCGCTGCGGCCAGCCCGGTGCCCATGATGGACAGCGCGATGCCCGCATCGCCCCAGAACATCTCCTCGAATGCGGTCAGCATGCCCAGGCCCGTGGGCTCGGCCGCCTGCTGCGCGAAGAAGTCGGGGGAGTACAGGCCCACCTTCGCGGCCTCCTGGATCACCGGCCACGGGGTTTCCTCCCGTTCGTCCCATTCGGACGCGGCGGGCCGGATGACGTCGGCGGCGAACTTGTGCACCCAGTCGCGCACCTCGATCACGTCATCGGTCAGTTGCAGCGAGAAAGTCACGGCTTCACTCCTGAGATGTTTTGTCGTTCAACGGGTTTTCGGGGTTCCGTATTGGGCGAGGACGCTGACGGTCTGGCTGACCCATGCCTCGAAGTAGCGCTCCTCGTCGATGTTGCCGGGCAGCCGGGCGGTCAGCGCCTGCAGCGTCGCGGCGTAGGACAACGACCCGATCGCGACCGCGGCGGCCGCCTCCGGGTCGGGGATACGGGTGCGGCCGGCGCGATTAGACGCGGCGAGCTCGTCGGCGAACCGCTGGTAGGCGTTGTCGGTGATGACCTGCCAGGTCTTCTCGTCCAGGTCGCCAAGCTCCTCGGGTTCCCGCAGCATGACCTTGAGCAGGTCCTCGCTCTGCTTGAGGTTGCTCCAGATCAGCTGGCCGGCGGTGCGCACGGCCTGTTCGACGCTGTCCGGCTGCCCGGCGTCGTATTGCTCGCGCGCCGCCACGATGCTGTCGATCCGGTAGGCGACGGCGGCCTCGAGCAGTTCGCGTTTGGAGCCGAAGTGCTTGTACAGGGCTCCCGATCCGGGCGCGAGGCCCGATGCCCGCTGGATGTCGGCCACCGATGTCGCCGCGTAGCCCTTTTCGGCGAAGAGCTTGAGCGCCTCGGCCAGCAGCCGATCGCGTCCGGAGGCGAGCATGGTGAGAGAGTACTCACTCACCGTTGCTCGGCCAAATTGTCGCGGTCGGCGGGACACGAGTTCAACGACGAGCGCTAGATTCTCTGCGAAGCGCCACGGCGCCAGGACGCGGCGACTCGGTATCGGTGTGAGGGTGGTGGTCGCGGAGTCGGCGCGCCGCCGGCCCCGTGCCACGAACCGCACAAGAGGAGCGTGACAGTCGCGTGTTACCGCACGTACAGCTGCCGATGCGGGTGTTGTCGCTGCGCACGATCGTCGTCGTGGCCGCGCTGTCGGTCATCACCCTCGTCGTCCTGTTGGGCACCTGGGTGTGGGTGGGTGTCACCAACGACCAGTACAGCCAGCTTGACCGCCGGCTCGATTCGGTCAGCAGCCTGGGTGACATCAACTCACTGCTCAACAACGTGGAGCACGCCAGCCCCGACCAGCCCATGCCGGACGGCAACCTGGTGCGCACCGCTCGCATCGGCGACCAGACGGTTTCGGTGCCCAGCAACATCGTGCTGCCGAAGCTGCCCAACGGGTACGCCAACACCACCATCGACGGGGTGAAGTACCGGGTCCGCACCTTCTCCGCCGGACCCGCCTCGATCGCACTGGCCGCACCGTTGGCCGAGGCCCAGCACCGGATCAACGAGCTACACCTGCGGGTGCTGCTGATCTGCGCCAGCGTCATCGGGGGGACGGTGGTCGTCGGCTGGGTGATCTCGCTGATCATGGTGAACCCGTTCCTGCTGCTGGCGCAGCAGGCCCGCGCGATCAACGCCCAGTCCAGCCCCGACGAGGTCCAGGTGCGCGGGGTGCGCGAGGCCGTGGAGATCGCCGAGGCCGTCGAGGGCATGCTCGCGCGTATCGGTAACGAACAGCAGCGCACCAAGGCCGCGCTCGAGTCGGCCCGCGACTTCGCCGCGGTCGCCTCCCACGAACTGCGCACCCCGTTGACGGCCATGCGCACCAACCTGGAGGTGTTGTCCACCCTGGACCTGCCCCCGGAACAGCGCGAGGAGGTCATCGGCGACGTCATCCGCACGCAGAGCCGCATCGAGGCGACGCTGACGGCGCTGGAGCGGCTGGCGCAGGGCGAGCTGACCACGGTCGACGACTTCGTCCCGTTCGACATCACCGAGCTGTTGGACCGTGCCGCGCACGATGCGCTGCGGATCTATCCCGACGTGGAGGTGTCGCTGGTGCCGTCGCCGACCGTGCTGATGGTCGGGTTGCCCACGGGGCTGCGGCTGGTGATCGACAACGCCATTGCCAACGCCGTCAAGCACGGCAACGCGGGCAAGATCCAGCTCACCGTGAGCAGCTCCAGCGAGGGCGTCCAGATCGCGATCGACGACGACGGAACCGGCGTCCCGGAATCCGAGCGGGCCACGGTGTTCGAGCGCTTCACCCGCGGGTCGACGGCGTCGCGCTCGGGCTCGGGGCTGGGGCTGGCGTTGGTCGCCCAGCAGGCCGAATTGCACGGCGGCACAGCGGCATTGCAGACCAGCCCGCTGGGGGGCACCCGGCTGCTGCTCAACCTGGCCGGCGATGGCCGCGGCCCCGCGTAGCTTTCGCCCGCTATTAACGCACCGGAAAATCGGGCGCAATGGTCGCCCAATTCGCCGCCCGAGTCGGCAACAACAGGCGCGGCGTCGATCCGTTGTTCGACCGCGGTTTACGTCCGCCATAACTGCGATGTATTCGCATGAGCAGGTGACCACAGTGTCTGCAGTGGCATACGAGGTTGTTTGACGGATGACTTGTAACGGGAATACCGCCGACCAGAACAAACGCGGAATTTCCGGTCGGCAGCCCGGGAGGATCGAGTGAATAACACGAACGGTCGGATCGCACTAGACTGATGCGCCAAGCCCGTCTTTATGACGCTGAGCAATCGGAGGGAAATCATGACGATGTCGATGCAGCCAGAGGCGGTTCTGGCATCGGCAAGCGCGGAGTCGGCCATCAGCGCCGAAACGGAATCGGCGGCGTCGGCGGCGGCGCCGGCCCTGCTGGGGGCGATGCCGATGGGCAGCGATCCGGACTCGGCGATGTTCGCGGCGGCGCTGAACGCTTGCGGCGCCAGCTATTTGGGTGTGGTGTCCGAGCACGCGGCGCAGCGTGGGCTGTTCGCCGGGGCGCAGGGGCTGGCCTCGGGCACGACCGTCGCGACGGAAACCGCTCGCCAGGCGGCCCTGCTGACAACCGCGGCCACCAGCCTCTAAAAGGGGAAGGTACGCATGGCCGATCCGGGGTGGGCTGCGCGTACACCTGAGGAAAACGATCTACTGCTCAAGGGCGGCGCCGGGGTGGTCACTCACCTGGCCAACGAGGCCGCCTGGATGGCTCTGGCAGCCACCCACCACGCCTCAGGTATCGCGTCTGCGGTCAACACGGCTACGACATCAGCCAGCTGGCTGGGTGCCGGCTCGGCGGCGTCGGCGGCCAACGTCACGATGCTCAACGCGTCGCTGCACGGGCTGGCCGGCTGGGTCGACATGAAGGCACCGGTCGTTGCCACCGCGGTCTCCGCGTACCAAATGGCATACGGCACGATGCGCCCCGCTCCCGAATGCATCGCCAATCGCGATGAGTGGGGAGTCGACAACGGGATCAACCCCCTGGTGCTGGGGGCCCTGACCCCCCGAATCGTGTCGCTTGATGTCCAGTATTTCGGGGTGATGTGGCCCAACAACTCCGCCGTCGGGGCGAGCTACGGGGCCATCCTGACGTCGCTGAGCGAAAGCCTCGCGATTGCGCCACCCGTGGCGACCATGGGCGCGTCGCCGGCGGCACCGGCACAGGCGGCCGCCGCGGTGGGCGAGGCGGCCGCCCAGGTCGGGGCCGGTGATGGCATGCGCTCGGCCCTGCAGGGGGCGCAGCAGGGCACCTCGAGCGCCGGTCAGGCGGCATCGGGCGGCCAGGACTTCATGAGTCAGGCCGGCTCGTTCATGGAGCCGGTGCAGTCGATGATGGGGGCCGTCCCCCAGGCGATGCAGGCGCCCATGCAGATGATGCAGGCGCCGATGCAGATGATGCAGCCGCTGCAATCGATGATGGGCATGTTCGCCAATCCGGGCGCCATGGCTGGGGCGGCGCCGGGCGTCTCGGCGGTCTCGGCGACGGAGGTGTCGGCCGTCGGCGCATCAGGCGGCGGCGGGGCAGCCTCCCTGGGCAGCGCGGGCATGCCCGCGACCAGTTTCACCCGTCCCGTCAGTGCTTTCGAACCGGCCGGCAGCGGACGGCCGGTCGGGTTGCGGCCGAGCGGGGCGCTGGGCGCCGAGGCCATGCGTCCGCAGACCACGACGGTCGGCGGTGGCACACCGATGGGCGGCATGCCGGTGGGGCATGGGGCGGGAGGAGAACGCGGATCTCGAGACAAATCCGAACAGCCCGCGACCGTGCGGGTAGTGGACACCAGAGTGTGAAGCCGGCCCGGCCAAGGGTGAATCGACAGGTATAAATAGCCGCCATACACTTCGCTCCATGCCCCAGGCATTTTACGGGGGGCGGCCAACCGGAGAAGGAGAATTCAGTGACAATCAAGGTGACACCGCAAATGCTGCGCGATACGTCCAACGCCATTCAGGCGAACATGGAACACGCAATTGGGATCGGCCAGGGATACGTGGCCAACCAGGAGAACGTGATGAACCCGTCGACCTGGTCCGGTGACGCGGTGGTCGCGTCGCACGCGACGGCCATCGAGGTCCAAAACGACCTGAACAAGGTGCTGAACGGCGGCACCAGGCTGGCGGAGGGCCTCAAGCAGGCGGCGGCCCTGATGGAGGGTCACGAGGCGGATTCGTCGCACGCTTTCAGCGCCCTGTTCGGCCACGGCGGATCCTGATTTCCGCCCACCTCGTTCCTAATTCCACAAACGGTTTTCTGAAAGGAAGTTAACAATGTCTGATCCAATTACTTACAACCCCGGAGCCGTGGCCGACTTCGCCAGCGATGTCGCTTCTCGCGCCGGCCAGTTGCAGGGCATTTTCGATGACACCTCGAACCGGACCAACGCGTTGCAGGAATTCTTCGCCGGCCACGGTGCGTCGGGTTTCTTCGAGGCGCAGGCGCAGATGCTCTCGGGGCTGCAGGGCCTCATCGACACGATCCGCCAGCACGGGCAGACCACGTCGCACGTGCTCGACGGCGCGCTGAGCACCGACCAGCACATCGCCGGCTTGTTCTGACTCCGCCCGAGGGCCGGTGAAGGTGGGGCAGGCGCGCCCGAGCGTGTGTGCCCCACCTTTGATGTCTAGCCACCGAGGAGAGAGACATGCTGACAACGACGGTCGACGGACTGTGGGTGCTGCAGGCGGTCACCGGGGTCGAGCAGACCTGCCCCGAACTCGGCTTGCGGCCGCTACTCCCGCGGCTCGACACGCCCGAGCGGGCGCTGCGCCATCCGGTGGTGGCCGAGCTGAAGGCCGCCGGCGCCCTCGACGACGCCGGCAACGTCGACCCGATGATCCGCGAGTGGCTCACTGTGCTGTTGCGGCGCGACTTGGCGCTCCTCGTGACCATCTCGGTCCCCGGGCGCGACGCCACGCGCGCGTCCATTTGCCGGTTCGCTTCCTGGTGGGTGGTTTTGGAACGCCACGAGGACCTGGTGCGCCTCTACCCGGCCGGCACCGCCAGCAACGAAAACGGGGCCAGTGATCTGGTGGTCGGACAGGTCGAGCGGTTGTGCGGGGTGGCCGAGGTGGCGCCGCTCAAGCCGGTCACCTTGGACACCGAGCACTTGCTCGCCTCGGTGCGCGACGCCGCCAGCCTGCGGACGTTTCTGCTCAGTCAGAACCTGGACGTCGACCAGCTGCAGATCGTCACGATGGCGGCGGATCCCGCGCGTTCCGCGCATGCGGCCATCGTGGGGCTGCAGGCCGGGGTGGGACCGGACGAGATGGCGCGCATCGCCGTCGGCGATTCGACCGTCTCCATCATCGACACCCCGGCGGGCCGCGTCTGCGTGGAGAACGTGATCTCGGGGCAGCGGCGCTATCAGATCGTCTCGCCCGGTTCGCGCAGCGACATCAGCGGCGCGGTGCAGCGGCTCATCCGCCGCCTGCCCGCCGGTGAGGAGTGGTACTCGTATCGCCGGGTCGTCTGACCGGAGCCGGATTCTCAACTGACCCAAGATAAGTCGGTTAACCAATGCCGTGGAATAGCAACCCCTTACGCACTTGAAGGGGTTTGTTGATCGGTAAACGCGGTATCGCCAAGCGTGTTAGCATCGCGACGTGACGAGCCCTTGGAATGACCCGAATATGTCGGACGAAGGGGCGCTCAGACGGGGGGAACCGTCAGGGGGCCGCAACTTCCCGGATTCGGTATCCGACACCATGCGCATTACCGATCTGGCCGCGCCTCGAAAGATTCCTCCGGGCTCGGGTTGGCGGAAATTCATCTACGTCATCTCTTTTAAAAAAATTAACCCCGGAGAATCGCCCAGCGAGCGGCACTACCGGGACTTGCAGAACCGCATCCGGCGGCACATCCGCCGGCAGTACGTCATCACGGTGGTCTCCGGCAAGGGCGGCGTCGGCGTTTCGACGATGGTCGCCTGCATCGGTGGGGTGTTCCGAGAATGCCGGCCGCAGAACGTGATTGCGATCGACGCGGTCCCGGGTTTCGGCACGCTGGCCGACCGAATCGACGAGTCGCCGCCGGGCGACTACACCGCCATCATCAACGACACCGACGTGCAGGGCTACGCCGACATCCGTGAACACTTGGGACAGAACCCGATAGGCCTCGATGTGCTGGCCGGAAACCGTACCTCCGACCAGCCCCGGCCGCTGGTGCCGGCGATGTTCTCCGGGGTCTTGTCGAGGCTGCGGCGAACCCACACGGTGATGATCGTCGACACCTCGCCGGATCTGGAACACGAGGTGATGAAGCCGGTCTTGGAGAACACCGACACCTTGGTGTTCGTCTCCGGCATCACCGCGGACCGGTCGCGCCCGGTGCTGCGGGCCGTGGACTACCTGAGGTCGCAGGGCTACCACGAGCTGGTCTCGCGCAGCACCGTGATCATCAACCACACCGACCAGATCACCGACAAAGATGCGCTGGCATACCTGACCGAGCGGTTCAGCAAAGTCGGAGCGACCGTCGAAGAGATGCCTTTCGATCCGCACCTGGCCAAAGGTGGGCTCATCGACACGGTTCATGAATTGAAGAAAAAGACGCGGTTGCGGCTTTTTGAAATTACCGCCGGCTTGGCCGACAAATACATTCCGGATGCGGAGCGGACGGCGCCGTGACATCAGCGCATAAGGTCGCCTTCCCGGCGCGCTGTGCGGTCAATATTTCCTACGAGAAGCATCTGTGCTCGCAAGTGTTCCCCGCCGGAATTCCGGTGGAGGGATTCTTCGAGGGAATGGTCGAGCTCTTCGACGCGGACTTGAAGCGCAAAGGGTTTGAAGGCATCACGCTGCCGGCCGGCAGCTACGAGCTCCACAAGATCAACGGGGTCCGGCTCGACATCAACAAGAGCCTCGACGAGCTGGGCGTGCAGGACGGCGACACCCTGGTGCTGGTGCCCCGGGTCGCCGGCGAGTCCTTCGAACCGCAGTACGAGTCGCTGTCGACCGGTCTGGCCGCCATGGGCAAGTGGCTGGGCCGCGACGGCGGCGACCGGATGTTCGCCCCGGTGACGCCCCTGACCGCCGCCCACACCGCCATCGCCATCATCGCGATGGCGGCCGCGGTGGTCGTCGCCCTCACGCTGCGCGCGCGGACGTTCACCGACAGCCCCGTCCCGGCCGCGGTGGCCGGAGCCGTCGGGGTCTTGCTGATGATCGCAACGTTCGTCGTCTGGTGGGGCTGGCGGGAGCGGCGCGACATGTTCAGCGGATTCGGCTGGCTGGCGGTCGTGTTGCTGGCCGTCGCGGGCGCCTGCGCGCCGCCGGGCTCCCTCGGCGCGGCCCACGCGGTGATCGGACTCGTGATCGTGATCCTGGGGGCCATCGCCATCGGTGTGCTCACCCGCAAGCGGTGGCAGACGGCGGTCGTCACGGCGGTGGTGACGGTGTGCGGGATCCTCGCCGCGGTTGGCGTCGTGCGGATGTTCCGGCCGGCCTCGCCACAGGTGCTGGCCATCTGCGTGCTGGTGGGATTGCTGATCCTGGTGAGGATGACGCCGCTGGTCGCGTTGTGGGTGGCCCGCGTGCGGCCGCCGCACTTCGGATCGATCACCGGGCGTGACCTGTTCGCGCGCCGCGAGGGCATGCCCGTCGACACGGTCGCCCCGGTCAGCGAGGACGAGTCCGAGGACGAGGACAACGAGTTGACCGACATCACCGCGCGGGGCGCGGCGATCGCCGCCTCGGCCCGGCTGGTCAACGCGGTCCAGGTGGGGGTGTGCGTCGGGGTGTCGATCGTGCTGCCCGCCGCTGTGTGGGGAGTGCTGGCGCCGGGACGTCCGTGGGCCTGGCTGGCGCTGGTGGTGGCGGGCCTGGTGGTGGGCATCTTCATCACTCAGGGCCGCGGATTCGCCGCGAAGTATCAGGCCGTCGCGCTCGCCTGCGGCGCCTCGGCCGCGGTATGCGCAGGGGTGGTCAAATATGCTCTCGCCGAGCCGAAAGAGGTTGTGAACGGCCTCCTTTGGCCCGCGATAGCCGTCGCCGCCTTCGCCGCGCTCGGCCTGGCCGCGGCCCTTTTGGTGCCCACGGTGCGGTTCCGGCCCTTCATCCGGTTGACCGTGGAGTGGGTGGAAGTCTTGGCGTTCATCGTCTTGCTGCCGGCGGCGGCGGCCCTGGGAGGGCTCTTCACGTGGATTCGCCACTGAAGCGGGTAGCGGCGATGACCGCCGCCGTCACCCTGGTCGCGCTTTCGGCGAATGTCCCTGCCGCACAAGCGATCACGCCCCCGCAGGTGGATCCGGGATTGGTGCCGCCGGACGGACCGCCCCGATCGGACCAGCCGATGCGGCGCGCCAACAGCTGCTCGACGCCCATCACCGTGCGCAACCCCGACGTCGCGCAGCTGGCCCCCGGCTTCAACCTGCTCAACATCAGCAAGGCATGGCAATACAGCACTGGCAACGGTGTACCGGTGGCGGTCATCGACACCGGTATTTCGCCCAACCCGCGGCTGCCCGCCGTGCCCGGCGGCGACTACATCATGGGCGAGGACGGCCTCTCCGACTGCGACGCGCACGGCACGATCGTGGGCTCGATCATCGCCGCCGCCCCGCAAGGGGTTCTGCCCATGCCACGGCCGATGCCCTCGACACCTGCCTTCCCCCCGCCGGCCGGACCGCCACCGGCCATCGGGGCACCACCGCCGCCCGTGGAGGTGCCGCCGCCGGTGGCGCCGCCGCCACCGCCCCCGCCGGTGACCATCACCCAGGTGATTCCGCCGCCGCCACCACCGCCTCCCCCGCCTCCCGAGGGAGGGGGCGCCACCGCCGCCTCGAACGGGCCGGCGGATCCGCAGACCGAGGACGAACCCGCAGTGCCGCCGCTTCCGCCGGGAGCGCCCGACGGGGTGGTCGGGGTCGCGCCGAACGCCACCATCATCTCAATCCGCCAGTCGTCCAGGGCCTTTGAGCCCGTCAACCCCCCGCCGGGGGATCCCAATTCCGACGAGAAGGTCAAAGCCGGCACGCTCAACACGGTCGCCCGCGCAGTGGTCCACGCGGCCAACATGGGTGCCAAAGTGATCAACATCTCGGTGACCGCGTGCCTGCCGGCCTCGGCCCCGGCCGACCAACGCGCGCTCGGCGCGGCGCTGTGGTACGCCGCTACGGTCAAGGACGCGGTGGTCGTGGCCGCGGCCGGAAACGACGGGGAAGCCGGCTGCAACAACAACCCGATGTACGACCCGCTGGATCCGTCGGATCCCCGGGACTGGCATCAGGTCAAGGTCGTCTCGTCGCCGTCCTGGTTTTCCGACTACGTCCTGTCGGTCGGTGCGGTCGATGCCACGGGCGCCGCGCTCGACAAGAGCATGTCGGGACCTTGGGTGGGTGTCGCGGCGCCGGGCACCCACATCATGGGGCTCTCACCCCAGGGGGGTGGACCGGTCAACGCCTATCCGCCGTCGAGGCCGGGCGAAAAGAACATGCCGTTCTGGGGCACCAGCTTCTCGGCCGCCTACGTCAGCGGCGTCGCGGCCCTGGTGCGGGCGAAATACCCGG
>NZ_LZJM01000127.1:0-1259 GCF_001667665.1 Mycobacterium sp. E342 | reverse complement strand
CGCTGGATCAGGGTGTGGATGGTGTTGGGGTCGAAGATGTCGGTGCGAAATTCCACCGCCCCACTAATCCCGGCCGGTTGGCCGGCGTCGGTGAAGTTCTCGGTCAGAGAGAATGTCAAATCCATGCGCGCGGTGTGGGTTTGCACCGGTATGGGGTTGGCCTGTAGATCCCCCAGGCCCAGGTCGGTCAGGTTGTGGTGTTGCCAGGCCAGCATCACCTGCACCAGCGGGTGATGGGCCAGGCTGCGGGCCGGGTGCAGCCGTTCCACCAAGACTTCGAAGGGCACGTCTTGGTGCTCAAAGGCGGCCAGGCTACGCGCCCGCACCTGGCCAAGGAGTTCGGTCACACTGGGGTCGCGGGTCAGATCGACCCGTAGCACCAGGGTGTTGACGAAAAACCCGACCAGCTCATCTAGAGCGGGGTCGCGCCGGCCGGCGATCGGGAACCCCACCGCCACATCAGTACTGGCGCTCAGTTTGGCCAACAACACTGCCAACCCGGCCTGGAGCACCATGAAACTGGTCGCATCATGCGCGCGGGCCAGCCGGGTGATCTGCTGCTGCAACCCCGCCGGCCACTCGATCGCGATACTGGCCCCCCGATAATCGGCCACCGCCGGATAGGGCCGATCCGTGGGCAACACCAGCCGCTCAGGCAACCCAGCCAACGCGTGCTGCCAGTAAGCCAATTGCCCGCCGATCCGACTATCCGGATCCTCCAAGTCGCCGAACTGCTCACGTTGCCAGAGTGTGTAGTCGGCGTACTGCACCGCCAACGGCGCCCAACTTGGAGTCTGGCTTTGAGCGCGGCTGGTATAGGCCACACCCAGATCTCGTATCAGTGGTGTGGTCGACCAGCCGTCGGCGGCGATGTGGTGGGCCACCGCCACCAACACATACTCATCGGGGCCCAACCGGAAAAGCTCGGTGTGGATCGGGATTTCGGTTGCCAGATCGAACCAGTATTCTGCCGCCGCGGCGATGGCCTCCTCGAGCCGCTCGTGCGTCCACTCACCGGCGTCGATCACCGCCCAGCCGAACTCGGCCTGCTCGACCGGCACCACCTGCTGGTGGGGGATCCCGTCGATCGTGGGGAACAGGGTGCGCAGGCTTTCATGGCGGGCCACTAGATCACCGAGCGCAGCCTGCAGGGCGTCCACGTCGAGTGGCCCCGTGAGGTGTACCGCGATGGGCATGTTGTAGACCGCAGACCGGCCCAGCAACTGATCGATAAACCACAACCGGGACTGGGCAAACGA
>NZ_LZJM01000126.1:0-3296 GCF_001667665.1 Mycobacterium sp. E342 | reverse complement strand
ACCCCGAACGTCGAGCGGCTGGGGCTGAAGATGGTCGACAACCCGGGCCGCGGCACGCCGGTGTCCTGGGCCACCACCTCCCGCAACACGCCCATCAGCTGGGCGGACATCTCCTCCGTGGTGGCGAACCGGCGCCGCGGGTCGGGGTCGATGGCCCGGCGCAGCAACCGGCGGTACGAGTCGTACTCCATCAGCACGGGATCGTCTTCGGGCAGGCCGTCGACGTAGCGGCCGTTACGGGTGGGCAGGTTCACCGTGAGCGCCGCCAGAGTGCGGCCGACGGTGTAGATGTCGGTGGCGATCGTCGGGCCGGTCCGCACGATCTCGGGCGCCTGGAAGCCCGGGGTGCCGTAGAGATAGCCGAACGAATTGACCCGCGACACCGCGCCCAGGTCGATCAGCTTGAGTTGCTCCTCGGTGAGCATGATGTTCTCCGGCTTGAGGTCGTTGTAGACCAGGCCGATCGAGTGCAGATAGGTCAGGGCGGGCAGGATCTCCAGCAGGTAGGCGATGGCCTCGGCGACCGGCAGCTTCTTGTCCTTGCCGTGCTTGAGTGGCTGCCCGCCGATGTACTCCATGACGATGTAGCCGACCGGGTTGCCGTTGCGGTCCTTGTGCTCGACGAAGTTGAAGATCTGCACGATCTGCGGGTGCACCACCTCGGCGAGGAACTGCCGTTCGGCCATGGCGATCGCCTGCGCCTCGGCGTCACCGGAGTGCACCAGGCCCTTGAGCACCACCGGGCGGTCGTTGACGTTGTGGTCGACCGCCAGGTAGACCCAGCCCAGTCCGCCGTGCGCGATGCAACCCTTGACCTCGTACTGCCCGGCGACGATCTCTCCCGGATTCAGCTGCGGCAGAAACGAATACGCGCTGCCGCAGGCGGGGCACCAGCCCTCCGACTCGCCCTTGACGCCCTTCTTCGACCGGCCGACCGGCTTTCCGCAGTTCCAGCAGAACCGCTTGGCCTCCGGCACCACCGGGTTGGTCATCAGCGCCTCGAGCGGGTCGATGTCGCGCACCCGCGGGATCTCGACCAGGCCGCCGCCGAGGTGTCTGACGGGCGGCAGCACCCGCGTCCCGATCGTCACCCGGTCTTGCGAATCGGTGTCCAGGGCGCCCAGCGAGATGTGCGGAAAATCGTCGTCGTCATCGTCGAAATCGGGACGGAACAGCGCCTGAGTGGCCTGGATTCGCCCCGTCGCCGGGCCGCCGCCCTGCGTGTCCGGCGGTTGGGTGCCGGGGCTCACGTCCTCGGAGCCCGGTTCCGGCTGTTGGGTCTTGTCCGACTCGGTCATCAGTCGGAATACCTCGGCGTGGGCGGGGCCGGCGCCGGTCCCAGGACCGTCAACCACTTGCGGTACAACGTGTTCCACGTGCCGTCCCGGCGGATCCGCTCCAGCGTGCCGTTGACGAACCGCACCAGTGGCGTGTTGGTGAGGTTGACACCGATGCCGTAGGGCTGGGTAGCCATGTTGGGCCCGACGATGTGCAGGTAGGGGTCTTCTTCGACCAGCCCGGCCAGGATCGAGTCGTCGGTGCTGACGGCGTCGATCTCGCGCTGCTGCATCGCCACCAGGCAGTCGGCCCAGTTGACCACCGAGACGATGATGGGGGGCGGGTCGATCTGGCGGATCCGGTGCAGCGACGTGGTCCCCTTCGCCACGCAGACCCGCTTGCCGGACAGGTCGCCCACCTTGGCGATGGGCGAGTCCCGCGGGGCCAGGATGCGCTGGTTGGCGTCCAGGTACACGGTGGAGAAGTTGACCTCCTTGCGCCGCTCGCAGGTGATGGTCATGGTCTTGACCACCACGTCGACCTCGGAGTGCTGCAGCGCGGTGACGCGTTCGTCGGACGACAGGATGCGGTACTCGACGTGCGACGGGGCGCCGAAGATGTCGCGGGCGATCTCCCCGGCGATGTCGACGTCGAAACCGGTGATCTCCCCGGTGATCGGGTCGCGGAAGCTGAACAGGTTGCTGCCGATGTCGAGCCCGACGATCAGCCGGCCGCGGGCGCGGATGTCGGCGACCGCGGCGTCCGCCTCGGCCTTGGTGGGGAAGGGCCGCAGGCTGGCGGTCAGGTCGCAGCCCTGGCTGGGATCGTCCGGCGGCAGCGGCGGCTCCGGGGGCAGCTGCTGCATGCCGACCGGGGTGGGCGGCGGCAGCGTCGGCACCTTGGCGACCGTCAGCGACTCGGTGTGCGAGCACCCCGCCAGCACCCCCGCCGTTGCCAGCGCGGCGAGCGCAGCGAGCGCGCGCGTCATTATCGATACTCTTTCAGCCGCGGCCACAGGCCCAGCGCCACCGCGATGGCGGCGCCGAGGCTGAGCACCACCCCGCCGACCTGCGCGCCGGACAGCCCGCTGCGGGCGTTGAGGACGTCGTTGCGCAGATGGGTCCGGCTCTGGTCCATGGCCTTGACCAGCTGGCCTTCCAGCTTGTCGAACGCCGGGGTGGAGTCGTCTTCGCTGCTGCCCAGGGCGACCTGCGTGGCCGCCCGGTAGTTGCCGACCGAGATGTAGGAGTTGATCCGGTCGTTGGCCTGCCGCCAGCGCAGCAGCAGCTGGTCGGCGCCCTGCAGGTCGGGTTTGTCGACGGCATCGCTGCGCGCCATGTACTGGTCCAGCTGCTGGTGCATGGAGTCGATCCGCTGATAGAACGACTGCTTGCGCTTCTCCTCGTCCCCGCGACGGATCAGCGATAGCGTCTCGTCGGCCCGCGCCTGCTGGGCGGTGATCGCGACGTTGGTCACGATCCGCAGCGAGTCGGCGGCGGTGTTCTTGGCGCTACGGCTGGCGGTCGTGGAGATGGTCAGCGCTGTTCCGACCCATACCACCATGACGAGAATAGCGAGGCCGCCCACGACCAGGCCCGGATTGATTCGGCGCCGGGTGCGCCGGGCCAGCCAGCGATGGGCGAAGGCGCCGAAGACGGCGGTGGCGGTGACCACCAGGATGACCGGCGCGGGGATCTGCGTCGACGCGGTGGTTTCCGCGTCCACCCGCTCCGACGTGGCCTGATACAGCTGCGCGGCGTCCGGCAGGATGGTCGATTGCATCAGGCCCGAGGCCTCCGACAGATACGACGACCCGACCGGGTTGCCCTCCCGGTTGTTGGTCCGCGCGATCTCGATCAGGCCGGTGTAGACGGCCAGTTCGGCGTTGATCCGGCCCAGCAGTTGCACCAGCGGTTCGTCGGTGAGCCCGCTCGAGGCCCGGGTCACCGCCACCGCCGCATCGGTGATGGCCTGCTCGTAGCGCTGCCGAACGGGCGGCGGCTCGGCTTCGGCGATGA
>NZ_LZJM01000125.1:0-104245 GCF_001667665.1 Mycobacterium sp. E342 | reverse complement strand
ACGACTTCAGGCTCCAGCCGGGCCCGCTGGTGGAGTGGTACGACATCGACTACCCCGACGTCGCCGAACTGCGCACCCGGCTCTACCCCGCTGCCCCGCACTGCCACGTCGTCGCCGCGTCGGTTACCGATCCGGCCTGGCTCGCGGAGATACCCAACGACCGGCCTGCGCTGATGATCGCCGAAGGGCTGACCATGTATCTATCCGAACAGAACGGCACAGCGCTGCTGCAACGGATCGTTGACCACTTCGAACACGGCGAGCTGCAATTCGACGCTTTCAACCGGACGGGTATCAAAACGCAGTGGATCAACGCGGTGGTGCGCAGTTCGGCGACGTCGGGGTAGTCGATGTCGTACCACTCCACCAGCGGGCCCGGCTGGAGCCTGAAGTATCGGCCATCGAGTCCGCAGCCCACATGCAGGACAACGGCGCTCGGATGCGCGTCGAGGAATTGGCGAGCCCAGATGTCGAAGTGCGCGGTGCGGGTCGTCACCGACGCTGATCTGCGCGCGGTGATGGTGGTCTGCGTCCAGTCGTAATCGATCCGCTCGACGACCTCCTTGGCATAACGGTCGCCCAGGATCGGGTTCGGCAGGTCAGCGTCGAGCGCCTTGGCGTAGAGCGTCGCCAGCATCGTCTGTGGCGGCCCGTGGAGATCGACGTGTATGGGGTCCACCGGCCGGGCCTATTCGGACTGCGCGGCCGGAGCGTTCTTCCGCGGGGTCCGCATCGCCGCCCAGAACCGGGCGGCCTCGCGGATCGACTCCTCGACCGGGCGTGGCTGCCAACCCAATTCGCGCTTCGCCTTGCTGCTGTCGACGTCGGATTCGGCGCGCATCATGCGCACCGAGGCCAGGCTGAGTTCGGAGTCTTTTCCGGTGAGCCGTGCCTTGAGGGTGCCCGCCGCCGCCAGGGCGTAGAGCATCGGGACCGAGATCGAGCGTTGCGGCGGCGGCACCCCGGCCTCGTCGGCCGCGATCCGCACCACGTCGTTCAGCGCGATCATCCGCTCGGAGACCAGGTATCGCTCACCGATCCGGCCGCGCTCGGCGGCCAGGATCATGGCCCGCGCGGCGTCGTCGACGCCGACGACTTCCAGCTGAATGCCGTTCATTCCGAAGGGCAGCTTCCCGAAGACGGCGCCGGCGATGAAGGCTCCGTGCGGCGTGCCGCCCCAGTCACCGCTGCCGTAGGTCGTCGACACGCACATCGCGACAGCGGGCAGGCCGGCGTCGGCCACGTACCGCATCACCAGGTTCTCCGCCTGCACCCTGGACCGGACATAGGGCGTCAACCCCCGCGGGCTGATCACGTCCTCTTCGGTCGCCACATGCCCATGGCGCCGGCCCACGGTCGCGTAGGTGCTGGTGAAGATGAACCGGCGCAGGTCGGGTTGGTCGACGGCGACATCGAGGACGTTGCGCAGGCCGTCGACGTTGGTGCGAAACAGCGGAGCCGGATCGCGCAACCACGCGCGGGTGTCGACGACGCAGTAATAGACGTCGTCGACGCCGTCCATCGCCTCGCGCAGGGTGGCGTCGTCGAAAACGTCGCCCTGAAACCGGGCCAGCTCGAGGTCGTCGATGGAGCGGGTGTTGGCGTTCGGGCGCACCATGGCCCGCACCGGGTGACCGTCGGCCACGAGTTGCCGGGTCACGTGCGAACCCAGGAAGCCGTTGGCGCCTATAACGAGTTTGGGTTTGGTGCTCACTGAGACCCTCCGTTTTGCTGCATCCACCGCGCGGCATCGTCGTCGAGCGTGCCCAGAGCCTGGGCCTTGCGGCACCACTTCATCCCGGCGCGCAGGAAGCGCAGCGGGTTGTAGATGTCTTCTTCACGGCTCCACTGGCCGTCGCCGGCATAGGTGATGATCGTGATGTTGGTTGCGCTGATGATGCTGCCGTCGCCCGGGTCGCGCATGGGGTTGTCGAGTTCGAGGATGACCCGCGCGGTCGACTCGTCGATGACCGACCACAACGTGGGGAACGCGACCATGTGGCTGCCCGGAAAGGTCGTCATCGTTTGTTTGATCCACTCGCGCACCTCGTCGCGGCCCCGCATGGTGCCGGCGGCGTGCTCGACGTACTCGACGTCCGGCGTGTACTGCTCGACCCAGGCGTCCCACTCGCGTGTCTCGGCGGCCCGGGCGACCGTTTCCTCGAATTTCTCGAAGGCGGCGGCCAGTTCGCTGCGGGAGAACGAACGAGTGGTCACTTTGCGGCACCGTTGCTGCTCATCGGCGGAGTGTAGCCTGGGCGGCATTGGGGCCGGTTAAGGAGGACGAGCAATGTCAACCCAAAAAGCGATACTTGCCGGCGGGTGTTTCTGGGGCATGCAAGAACTCGTCCGAAAGCAGCCGGGCGTGGTCTCCACCCGGGTCGGTTACACCGGCGGCGACGTCCCGAATGCCACCTACCGCAATCACGGCACCCACGCCGAGGCGATCGAGATCGTCTTCGACCCGGCGGTCACCGACTACCGCACGATGCTGGAGTTCTTCTTCCAGATCCACGATCCGACAACGAAGGACCGCCAGGGCAACGACCGCGGCCCCAGCTACCGGTCGGCCATCTTCTACCTGGATGAGGAGCAGAAGCGCATCGCGTTGGACACCATCGCCGACGTCGAAGCCTCCGGGCTGTGGCCCGGCAAGGTCGTGACCGAGGTCAGCCCGGCCGGCGACTTCTGGGAGGCCGAGCCCGAGCATCAGGATTACCTGCAGCGCTACCCGAGTGGGTACACCTGCCACTACATCCGCCCGGGCTGGAAACTCCCGCGCCGGGCCACCGCGGACCAGTAGGCGGAGCGCCGCTCAGCGCCGGTGTGCCACGACCCGGCCGCCGTCCTTGGGCGTGTAGGCGACACCACGGCCGTGCCAGCGCTCCCCCGGCGCCGCCGTCGTCTCGATGGTGAAGTGCCGCAACACCGTTCGCAGCACGACATCCATCTCCATGTTGGCGAACGCGGCGCCCACACAGCGACGGGTGCCACCGCCGAACGGAATCCACGCGAAGGCGGACGGCTTGGTCCCGATGTACCGCTGCGGATCGAAGCGCTCCGGATTCGGGAACACGTCGGGGTTTTCGTGGATTTGCGCGATGCTCACCAGCAGGGATTCGCCGCGCGGAATAACCCACTCCCCGAGCTGATAGCGCGGCGGGTAGACGCGCCGGGCGGCGAAATCGATGACCGTGCGGGCCCGCTGCACTTCCAGGATGGTCGCCTGACGCAACTCCTGATCGTTGCCGTCGGCCTCCTCGACCAGTGCCGCCAGCACATCGGGGTGGCGCGTCAGCCGCTCGAACGCCCAGGCCAGCGTGGAGGCCGTGGTCTCGTGACCGGCGGCCAGCAGCGTGAGAAGTTCGTCGCCGATGTCCTTGCGCGACATGACCGAACCGTCGTCGTAGGTGCTGCGCAGCATCAGGGCGAGCACATCGGTGCGTTCCTCGAAGTTCGGGTCGGCCCGCTCGGCTTCGATCAGCCTGTCGATGACGATGTCGTACTGGCGCCGCCATTCGTCGAGCCGTCCCCACGGGGTGTAGCGGCCGTAACTGCGTTTCGGCTTGGGCATGGTGGCCATTCGCGAACCCAGCGTGACCCACGGCGGGATGAGCCGGCGCAGCTCGTCGAGTTCGGCGCCCTCGGCCCCGAACACGGCCCGCAGGATGGCATTCAGGGTGATACGCATCATCGACGGCAGCGTCGCGAACGCCTCGCCCTCCGGCCAGCCCGCGGTCTCCCGCAGCGTCTCTTCCTCGATGATCGCCTCGTACTTCTTCATGCTCTTGCCGTGGAACGGCGGCGCCAGCAGCCGGCGCCGGCGGCGATGGTCCTCCCCGTCGAGCGCGAACACGGAGCCGGAACCGAACAACCGGCTCAGGTTGGGCTGGATGTTGCCGAGTTCGTCCGGGCTGGTGGTGAAGATCTGCTTGGCCAATTGCGGGTCGGCGACCACCACGACCGGGCCGTAGATCGGCAGGTTCAGCGTGAAGACGGCGCCGTACCGGCGCGCCAGCCGCTGAATCATCCCCCGCCGCGACACCGCAAAACCCAGGCCCTGCAACAACTTCGGCAACCGAGTGGCCGGGGGCAACCTGACGGCGGCAGTGGCCGGCGGGGCGGCGACGACTTCACTCATGGTGGGCTGCTCCCCCTGTTCGCCCCGGGGCACCGGGGGTGGTACCGCGGTGTACCAGACCTTTCGGGGATACGGTACTCTGTGGTACCACAGCCTGACAAGGGTGCCGTACCCATCGAAAGGGGGCGCCGGCCGTGACATCACCGACGACGGCAACGGTCGCGGTTCTGGGCGACCCGTTCCGGGTCCGGTTGCTCGACGGCCTGGCCACCTCGATCGTCGAGCGCGGCTACCGGGCCAGCACCGTCGCCGACGTCGTCCGTCACGCGCGGACCTCCAAGCGCACCTTCTACGACCAGTTCGCGAGCAAGGAGGAGTGCTTCCTGGAGCTGCTGGGTTCCGACGTCGAGAAGCTGGGCGAGTGCATCGCGGCGGCGGTCGACCCCGAGGCCGACTGGCATCACCAGATTCGTCAGGCGGTCGAGGCGTACGTCGGCCACATCGAGTCGCGGCCGGCCATCACGCTGAGCTGGATCCGGGAACTCCCGTCGCTCGGCGCCGCCGCCCGCCCGGTGCAGCGGCGCGGGCTGCGGCTGCTGTCCAGCCTGCTGATCGACCTCAGCGCCAGCCCCGGCTTCCAGCGGGCGGAGCTGCCCCCGCTGACCGCCCCGTTGGCCGTCATCCTGCTGGGCGGTCTGCGCGAATTGACCGCCCTCGCCGTCGAAGACGGCAACCCGGTGCGGGGAATCGTCGAGCCGGCCGTCGACGCCTCCATAGCCCTGCTCGGCCCGCGACACTAGAGTCACTCGCAGACCCCTCGACCAGACGGAGGACTCACGATGCGGCTGTCCACCCGAAACCAGCTCAAAGGGACGATCACCGAGGTTGACCTCGGCACCGTGATGGCGATCGTGAAGGTCAAGCTCGACGGCGGCGATCAGGTCGTCACGTCTTCGGTGACCAAGGACGCCGCGACCGATCTCGGACTCAAGGTCGGCCAACCGGCGACCGTGTTCATCAAGTCCACGGAAGTCACCATCGGCGTCGACTAGCCCATGGCAACGACGATGCGCGCCGAGCGCTTCTACGCCGACACCAAAAGGGTTGCGCTCGAAGACGTTCCCATACCCGAGCCCGGCCCCGGTGAGGTCCTGGTCAAGGTCGCCTTCTGCGGCATCTGCCACTCCGACCTGAGCCTCATCAACGGCACCTTCCCGGCCCAACAGCCCGTGGTGACCCAGGGGCACGAAGCCTCGGGCACCATCGCCAAACTCGGCCCGGAGGTGACCGGCTGGGCCGAGGGCGACCGCGTCGTGGTCGCCGCCGGCCGGCCCTGCCAACGCTGCGCGAACTGCCGGCGCGGCGACGTGGTCAATTGCCTGCGTATCCAGTTGATGGCCTTCGCCTACGACGGGGCGTGGGCCGAATACACGGTGGCGCAGGCGGCGGGCCTGACCCGGGTGCCCGACAACGTGCCGCTGGAGCAGGCCGCGATCCTGGCCGACGCGGTGTCCACGCCGTTCGGCGCCGTCGTCCGCACGGGCAAGGTGGCGGTCGGCGAGTCGGTCGGCGTCTGGGGCGTCGGCGGCCTCGGCACGCACATCGTCCAGCTCGCAAGGTTGGTGGGCGCCGTCCCGATCGTCGCCGTCGACATCAACCCCGCCGTGTTGGAGCGGGCCCTGGCAGTCGGCGCGGACTACGCGTTCGACTCCCGCGAAGACGGGCTGCGGGACAAGATCGCGGACGTCACCGGCGGCCGCCTACTGGACGTGGCCTTCGACGCCGTCGGCCTGAAGGCGACGTTCGAGCAGGCCCTGGATTGCCTCACCCCGGGCGGGCGGCTGGTGGGCGTCGGGATGAGCGCCGAGGCGCCGACCGTGGGACCGACCTCACTGTTCGGTCTGACCCGCAAGCAGGTGCTGGGCCACCTGGGCTATCAGAACGTCGACATCGAAACCCTGGCGAAGCTGGTTTCGGCCGGGCGCCTTGACCTTTCACGGTCGATCAGCCGGATCGTCGCCCTGGAAGACGTGGCGCACGGCATCGAGATGCTCGAGCGGCAGGAGGGCGACCCCATCCGGATCCTGGTGCGGCCCTGAGCGCGCGGACGCTCAACCTTCGCCGCGCAGGAAACCCCTGACCCGGTCGAGCACCAGCTCCGGGCGCTGGTCGACGATCCAGTGGCCGACGCCGTCGACCAGCTCCACCTTGAAATCGCTGATGTGGTCGGCATATCCGTCGGTCAGGTCGGGCGTGATGACCGGGTCTTCGGTGCCGGTCAGCCAGCGAACGGGTACCTCGACGCGGGCGTCGTCGTACTCGCCGCGCATCCAGCGCAGCATCTCGCCGGTCTGGAAGCTGCGGTACCACCGCGAACCGGCTTCGGCATGGCCGGGCTGGCGCATGCACTCGAGGTACATGGCGACGTCGTCGTCGGGCAGCGTGAAACCTCCGCCGACCCAGGACCCCAGCAGGCGGACGAATCGTGAGTTGGGAGTGCTGATCACCCGCGGGCCGATGACCGGCAACGAAATCGGGATCTGGTACCAGAACCGCCAGACGTTGCGGACCGTCGACAGCCCCCGCTTGACCCAGGGCGCGACGGTGTTCACCCCGAAGAAGCCGGTCACCTTTTCCGGGTGGCGCAGCATCATGATGAAGGCCACCGGCCCGCCCCAGTCGTGCGCGACGAGCTTGACCGTCTTCACGTTCAACCGGTCCAGGACGGCCGCCAGATCGTCGGCCATCTCGGCCTTGGTGTAGCTCGAACGCGGCGCCGAACTCCACCCGGCCCCGCGCAGATCGGGGCACAGCACCCGGTAGCCGTCGGCGGCGAGCGGGCCGATCAGCTTGTGCCATTCCCACCAGTTCTGGGGGAAGCCGTGCACCAGCATCACCGCCGGCCCGTCGGCCGGACCCGCGTCCGCGACGTGGATCGTCACCCCGCTTCCCAGATCCAGATACCTGTGTTCGACACCGTCCAGCGCGGGCATGGTCACCATGCCAAAAGAAGCTAGCGGGCCGCCGCGGGTTAGGCCAGAAACCGCTCGACATAGGGCGCGAAGCGGGCGCGCAGGTCGGCCTCGTCCAACCCGAACATCTCGCAGGACGTCGCGACGTTGCCCAGCCGGCCGCGGCGATGGCCGGCCAGGTAGTCGTCGATCGCGGTTCGGGCCTCGGCGGTGAACGGCTCGCCGGCCAGGGCGTACACCCGTTCGGCCACACCGAGCTCGTCGGCCATGAAGTCGTCGAAACGGATGTCGATCGAGCGGTCCGGGCCGATGGTGTCCCGGTCGCGGACGAGCGCGGAGAGCATGTCGTCCAGGCGATCGATCCACGAGGCCGCGATCTCCTGCACCGGCACGGGCGTTCGGTGCATGCGCGCGGAGTAGGTGATCATCGCGATCATCGACAGCGCCACCGGCACCGGGTCGCGGTGCGTGAACACGACGATGCTGCCGGGGAAGACGTGATCGAGCACCGGCACCTGCTCGAGATGCTGGGGTGATTTGAGCAGCCAGCGCCGCCCGCCCCGCAAGAACTGCATGGCCTTGAGTTGCCGGGCGAGGTATTCGTAGTGCGGCGTCTGGTCGTGGGCCTGGTAGTAGTCACGCCAGCGCGGCGCGTGTGCCAGCGTCTCGAAGAGCATGGTCGAAAAGTCGTTGGCGAGCAGCTGGATCTCTTCGTGTACGTGCTCGGTGGTCATCTCGTGCATCAGCGGGAAGTGGGGCATCACGGTGTTGATCACCCCGACCGCGACGTCCATGCGCGCCCGCCGCGGGTCCGGCTCGATCCCGGCCTCGGCCGGCAGCGGGAACGGTTCGACGCTTTCCCAATACGGCATGGTGCGGAAGGTCGGTGGGACGGCCAGCAGGTTGTGCAGGTGGGTGGTGCCGGTGCGCGGCAGCCCGGCGATCACCACCGGCGGCTGCAGCTCGATGTCGTCGATCTCGGGATGCCGCCGCAACAGGTCGGTCAACAGCAGCCGGTTCTTGAGCAGTTGCAGCAGCTGCCCGAAGAAGTTCACGACCCCGGCCCCGTGCAGCCCGTCGATGTCGCGCAGCGCGGCGAGGTAGGCATCGAGTCGCGCTCGATAGTCCAACGGGCCGAAGTCGTCCAGGCCGGTGTCGGCGGCGGCCCGGGCGTGCAGCGCGTCGGCGTCCAGCGGGCAGTCCGGCGCCAGCGAGGCCATCATGTCGAGGAGTTGTTGGGCCTCGGGGCTGAAGCGGGGCCGGGCGAGGTCGTCGAGGAGAACGGCGTCGGTCACGACGACTTATGTTACTCTCGGTTTCGTAATGGTAGTGGATTTTGGCCGCCCCCGTGACCCACGCATCGACGGCGCGGTGCTGAGCGCCACCGTGGAACTGCTCGCCGAGACCGGCTACGCCGGGCTGTTGGTGTCCGCGATCGCCGAACGCGCCGGCACCAGCAAGCCCGCCATCTACCGGCGCTGGCCGAGCAAGGCGCACCTCGTGCACGAGGCGGTGTTTCCGATCGGCGCGGCCACCGAGCTGCCCGATACCGGAACGTTGCCCGAGGACTTGCGCGAAATGGTCCGTCGCTCAATGGCTTTCCTGACGACACCGGCCGCCCGGTCGGCCCTGCCCGGGCTGGTGGGCGAGATGGCCGCGGACCCGAGCCTGCACTCGGCGCTGCTGGAGCGGTTCGCCGGCATCATCGGCGGGGGTCTCGCCGAGTTACTCGAGCGGGCCGCGGGCCGCGGCGAGGTCCGGCCCGACGTGAGCGCCGCCGAACTGACCGAGGCCATCGCCGGCATCACGCTCATGGGCCTGCTCACCCGCGTCGCCGAACTTGACGATACGTGGGTCGATCGCACTACCACGTTGCTCCTGAAGGGAATCCGCGCATGACGCACGAAACGACGGCCGCGTGGCAGGAGCTGCTGGGCACCCTGGGCGCCCTGGACCGGTCTTTTATCGACGGCGACCGGGCGGTCACCGACGACCGGCACGTCGCGGACGGCTACCGGATGCTCGCCAGCACGCTCGGCGTGGCCTTCGACGCCTACCTGTTCACCGAGCCGGGCCGGCCCCAGTTCGTCGCCGTGAACACGCCGTTCCGCCGCGACCGGCGCTGGGGCGGCGACAACACCGACGCCTACTACCACATCTGCCCCGTCGATCCGCAGCGCCGCTATCGCATCAGCGGCAACAAGGGTGACAGCGTGTACTTTTCGGTGACCGCCTACAACGAGCCGTCGCCGGGCGCGTGGTCCGACCGGGTGGTCGCGATCGTCCGTGACAGCGATCTGGATATCGACGCCGACGGCAACTTCTCCTTCGAAGTCGGCCCCACGCCGGACGCCGCCGTGCTGATGACCCGCGACTACCAGGCCGACCCGCTGACCGGGCGCCCCGTCACGTGGCGGATCGAGGCGCTCGAGGAACCGGACCCCATCCGGCACGGCGACGCCGAGACCGCGGCGAGCCTGCGCGCGGTCTCCACCTGGTTGCGCACCATGTTCGCGATCGTGCCGCTGGCGGTCGGGACGCGCGTCGACGAGACGCACGCTCTGGGGCACGAAACTGCAAACGCCGCAAACGAATTCGCCGACCCGTATCAAGTCCCCGACGCCAACTTCGGGTGGTCGGCGCGCGACGCCTGCTACGCGTACGGCAGCTTCGTGCTCGACGACGACGAAGCGCTGGTGATCACACACCGGCCGCCCGCCTGCCGGTTCTGGAACCTGGTGGTGTGGAACCAGTTCATGGCCACCTTCGGCGCCGCCGAGGGTCCCGATGTCCGCTGCTCGATCAACGGCCACAGCGCCGCGCTCAACAGCGACGGCTCGATGACCATCGTGCTGTCCCGCGCACGGACCGCTCACCCGAATTCGCTTACCACGCTGGGCTACCCGCGGGGCAACCTCGCCTTCCGCTGGTTCCTGGCCGACGGGGTGCCGGCGCGGCCGCAGGTCGAGCTGGTCAGGGTTGCCGATGCGCCGACGGAGGTGTCCTAGACCGCGGCGGTCAACTCGATGGCCCGGCCGAGCGTGCGCAGCTTCGCCTCCAGCGTGTCGCCGGCCGGATACAGCCGCACCGTGTTCACGCCGGCGTCCCGCCACACCGCAAGCCGGGCGCGCACCATCTCCTCGGTGCCGATCAGCGTCGTGGCCAACACCATCTCGTCGGTGATCAGCGCGGCCGCGCCGTCGCGATCGCCCCGCTGCCAGCGCTCGCGGACCTCGGCGGCGATCTCGGCCCAGCCCTGCCGGGTGTAGGCCCGGTTGTAGTAGTTCGTGCTCGACGACCCCATCCCGCCGAGGCT
This sequence comes from Mycobacterium sp. E342, assembly GCF_001667665.1. Lineage (NCBI taxonomy): Bacteria > Bacillati > Actinomycetota > Actinomycetes > Mycobacteriales > Mycobacteriaceae > Mycobacterium > Mycobacterium sp. E342. Next base: position 93,876 of record NZ_LZJM01000125.1, on the reverse strand, counting down.
GAAGGCCAACTCCTTCTTGCGGCCGGACACCATCGCGCGCAGTTCGTCCTCATCGTTTGCGAAGGCAACCTCGGCGCCCTGGCAGATGTCCACGTCGGCGCGCGTGCGGCCGGCGACGGCCAATCCGGCGTCCAGGTGCGAGAAGTAGGCGTCACCCGCGCCCTCCGGGACGAAGCTGGTGCCCAGCCAGCCGTCGGCGACCCGCCCGGTCAACCGCAGCATGGCCGGTGACAGCGCGGCCAGGTAGATGGGGATGGGATGCTCGGGCCGGGTCGACAATCGCATCGGCACGCCCTCACCGCCGGGCAGCGGAATGTGAAATTGCTTGCCGGAGTACGAGATTTTTCCTCCGCTGAACACCTGCCGCACGATCTCGACGGTTTCGGTGACGCGGGCCACGGGCCGGCCGAACGAGACGCCGTGCAGGCCCTCGATCACCTGCGGGCCGGAGGCGCCCAGGCCGAGCAGGAAACGCCCGGCCGACATGTTGGACAGGGTGATCGCCGTCTGGGCGACCATGACCGGCGAGCGAACGCCGACCTGCAGAACGCCCGACCCGAGCAGCATCCGCTCGGTTCGCGCCGCCAGGTAGCCCAGCGCCGACGGCGCGTCGGAGCCCCAGGCCTCGGCCACCCAGCACACGTCGAGGCCCAGCTTCTCCGCCTCGACGACGAAGGTCGCGGTGTCACGACCGGCGGTGGACAACTCGACCGTCGTCGCGGTGCGCATCAGCGCACCCCGTGCTCGGCCAGCCTCTTGATCGCCGCGAGTGTCTTGCCCATCGCGGCCTCGAACTCGCGCATCCGCACGAACACGATCTTCTGCTCCTTGTCGGGCATCGCTTCGATGGCCACCGACAGCCCCGAACGCCCTGGGCCCATCTGCATCCAGTAGCTCAGCGCCGTGCCGCCGTCGCGGGGGGCCAGCCGGAACCGCCACATCGCCGCAGGTTTGTTGGGATCGCCTACGGCCCAAGCGAATTCGCTCGGCTCGTCGCACGCGACGATCTGCGAGGTGGCGCTCCACCGCCCGAAGGCCTCGTGTTCGTTGTGCCCGATGAAGCGGGCGCCCACGCGCGGGGCGTCGGCACCCTCGGCCCAGTCCACGGCTTGCAGCTCATTGCTCAGCGTCGGCATCAGCTTGATGTCGGAAACCAGGCTCCACACGCGGGCGGGGTCCGCGTCGATCCACGTCGATGCCTCCACCGTCGGTTTGTCCGCGTAGCGTGCGCCGGTCCATTCCACGCCACCCATTGTCCCCCGCGCGCAAGACCTTGGGCGCGGGGACAATGGGCCGCCGTCAGGCGGCGGCGGGCGCCGGGTCGGCCGACCGGTCGTTCGTCACCTTGCGCAACACCGAGTCCGGGAAGGTCAGCCGGACGATCTTGCGGACGACGGTGCCGAACTGGCGCAGCAGCGGACCGCGGTTGTAGGGGATGCCGTACCGCTCGCAGATCGCTTGCACCTCGGGCGCGATCTCGGCATAGCGGCGCGCCGGCATGTCCGGGAACAGGTGGTGCTCGATCTGGTGGGACAGGTTGCCGGAGAGCAGGTGAAAGAGCTTGCCGCCGGTGAGGTTCGCCGAGCCGAGCACCTGGCGGAAGTACCACATGCCGCGGGACTCGTCCTTGGTCTCCTCGACGGTGAATTCCTGGGTGCCGTCGGGGAAGTGGCCGCAGAAGATGATCATGTACGACCACACGTTGCGCATCAGGTTCGCCGAGAGATTCCCCGCGAAGACGAAGGGCGCGAACGGGCCGGCCAGCAACGGGAAGGCCACGTAGTCCTTGAGGGTCTGCCGGCGCGTCTTGCGCCAGATCGCGCGCAGCACCTCGCGTTTGTCGGCGAGCTCGATCTCGCCGGAGCGGATGCGCTCGGTCTCCAGTTCGTGCAGCGCGACGCCGTACTGGAACAGCACCATCAGCAGGAAGGCGTAGAGGGGGTTGCCCAGGAAGTACGGCCCCCAGGGCTGGTCTTCGCTCATTCGCAGGATGCCGTAACCGATGTCGCGGTCCATTCCCACGATGTTGGTGTGGGTGTGGTGCATGTAGTTGTGCGAGTGGCGCCACTGATCGGCCGGGCATGCCGTGTCCCATTCGAAGGAGCGGCCGGAGATGTTCGGGTCACGCATCCAGTCGTATTGGCCGTGCATGATGTTGTGGCCGATCTCCATGTTGTCGAGGATCTTCGACAATCCGAGCATCGTCGTTCCCAGCAGCCAGGCGGGCGGAAGGAACAGCAACGCACGGCCGCCGACTTCCAGCGCGCGCTGCGCCTTGATGACGCGGCGGATGTAGTCGGCGTCCTGCGCGCCCAGGTCGGCCATCACGCGCTCCCTGATGGCGTCCAGCTCGCGGCCGAATGCGTCGGCCTGCTCGGGGGTGAGGGTGATCTTGTTCTGTGTCATGGCTTTTCCTCCAAGAAAGTTGGTGGCGCTAGAGCGACAGGTCCACGTCGCCGACCGGCACGGAGACGCAGATCTGCACGTCCTCGTCCGGACCGGTCGAGACCGCGCCGGTGATCAGATTGCGCACCGTCCCCGCGGTTTTCCGCCGGGTGCAGGTGTGGCAGATGCCCATCCGGCAGCCGTTTTCCGGTGCCAGGCCCGCCGACTCCGCCTGCTCCAGCAGCGAGCGTCCGTCGTCGACGACATCGACCCCGCTGTCGGAGAAGCTGACCCGCCCGCCCGAGGGATCCGCCGGCGCCTCGAACGACGGCGGGACGAAGCTCTCGGTGCGGACGTTGTCGCAGTGCTTGCGGACGGCGTCGACCAAAGGCGCCGGCCCGCAGACGAACACCGCGTCCGGGGACGGCATCGCGGCGGCCAGATGTGCGGCGCCGAACCGGCCGGCAAGGTCGCCGCCGCCCGATCGGGTGTAGCAGTGCAGCACGCGGACGCCGGGCAGGGTGGCGAGCTCGTCGCGGTAGCACGCTTCGGCCGCGGTGCGGGCGTAATGGACGAACGCGATCTCACCCGCGTGGCCCTCGGCGACCAGGGTGCGCAGCATCGCCATCACCGGCGTGATGCCGCTTCCGCCGGAAACGAAGAGGATCCGGCGCGGCCTGTCCTTCGGCAATGTGAAGTCGCCGCCGACACCCGCCAGCCCGACCACCATGCCGCGGTGGGCGTGCTCGTACAGGTAGGCCGAGACCAGGCCGCCGTCGTGCCGGCCGATCGTCAGCTCCAGCCTGCTCGCGCCCTCGGCGTTGGCCGGGGAGTAGCAGCGCGTGTGCCGGCGCCCGTCGATCTCGACGGTGAGGTTGACGTACTGGCCGGCCTGGACGGTCCAGGCGGACGTGAAGCGCTCGTTCGGGGCGAGGATGAGCGTGACGCTGCGGGCCGTGCTGCGACGGACGTCGATCACCTTGGCGCGGGCCTCGCCCAGCGTCCAGGTCGGCGCCACCAGCTCCGTGTACCGGTCGACGCCGTGGGGGCCGGTGAGCAGGTCGAGAAGGTCTGAACCCAAGACGCGCTTCCGAAACGTGCGAGCGAGGGCCCGACCAGAAGTCTGAGCGGTTTGAGTGAACATATGTACACCGTGGGGCGGTACTACCCGGTCAGTCAAGGGTTTACTGCCGCTCTGTGGTAGGGTTCACATAGTGAACAGCCGTACTCCTACCTCACGGGTGCGCGGTTCTGGTCGCGAGCGCATGCGCGAAAGCCGGTCGCGCGAGGAGCGCAAGGAGGCGACCCGTCGCGCCATCATCGCCGCGGCGCTCAAGCTGCTTCAGGACCGCAGCTTCTCCAGCCTGAGCCTGCGTGAGGTGACCCGTGAGGTCGGGATCGTCCCGGCGGCGTTCTACCGTCACTTCGAGTCGATGGAGGCCCTTGGGCTGGTCCTGATCGACGAGTCGTTCCGGAGCCTGCGCGACACGCTGCGAGACGCGCGCGCCGGCAAGCTCGACCCGAATCGGGTGATCGAATCGTCCGTCGAGATCCTGGTCGCCAGTGTCGCGCAGCGGCGGGAACATTGGCGATTCATCGCACGCGAACGCAACAGCGGGCTGAGCGTGCTGCGTTATGCCATCCGCACCGAGATCCGGTTGATCACGTCCGAGCTGGCGACCGACCTGGCGCGTTTTCCGCGGTTGCACGAGTGGAGCACCGAGGACCTCAACGTGCTGGCGACCCTGTTCGTCAACGCGATGATCGTCATCGCGGAGGCCATCGAGGACGCGCAGAGCACCGAGGCTCTGGAAGACATCCGGCGGATCGCCGTCAAGCAGCTGCGGATGATCGCGATCGGCATCGCCGGTTGGAAGAGCAGCCCCTAGCGGCCGTCCGTGCGCCCCACCGGGAGTGAACAGTCGAACACTGGTTGCCTCACTCCGTGGCCTGCGTGAAGTCCGGCGCCGCGTTCTCGTCGACGACCTCGTAGAGCGACTGGCCGTCCTCGGGCGCCCCGTCGATCTGGCCCCGATGCGCGCGTCCGGGCGGGCCGTCGGGGGTCGCCCCCGACGCGCCGTCGGCTGAGACGTCGGGCTCCTCTTCGGCGAGCCGGGCATCCAGGGACTCACCCTCGCGCGCTTCCCGTGCGGTCATGCCGAACCGGTTCGCTTCGCTCCAGCCCTCGGGCGGGTCGACGACGATGTCGCCGTCGTCGTTGTGGACCTCGTCGGAGTCGCTGCCTTCGCTCGCGTTCAGGGTGTCACCGGGTCCGCCCTCCTCGGGGAAGTCGGCCGGGTCCACCAGCTCGTCGGCTTGCGGGTTTTCGCTCATGCGGGAACGGTTGCCCGCCGGGTAGGGGGGCTAAACGCCGGTGACCGCTAGCGCGGCGTCCGCCACATCGCCCACATGGTCGGGCCACCGTCGGGCACGACGATCTCGCGGGTCACCGTGAAACCGAAACGTTCGTAGTAAGGCACGTTTTCGGGCTTGCTCGACTCGAGATAGGCGGGACAGTACTCGGCGTCGCAGCGGTCCAGCCGCGACCGCATCAGCGCCTGACCGAAGCCCCGCCCGCGGACCGACGGGTCGCTCCCGATCACGGCGAGATACCAGTGCGGCTCTTCGGGATGCGTGCGCTTCATCAGTTCCTGCAGGCCGCGCGCCTTGCCCGAACGCAGGCCGAACACCCGCAGAAAAGTCGGGATCATCGCGATTTCACCCATGCGCGTCTCCCGCCACTGGTTGGGCGGATCCCACAGCGCCGCCGCGCCGATGCCCGGGCCGTCACAGGCCACCTCGACGCCGCCGCACTTCAGGTGGTGATGCCGTGTCATCGTCGCGAACAACCGGTGCAGGTGCGTGGCCCGCGCCCTGGGATCGGGCAGCAGCCAGGTGGTCACGGGATCGTCGTAGAAGGCCCGACCCAGCGTGCGCGACAGCTCACGGAGATCGGCCTTGCGCGCCGGGCGTGTCTGGGGACTCACCCGAGTCAGGCTAGCGGGTGACCGACCGCCGCATCAGGGGTGTGAGCGGCGCAGCGTTGGGTACGTTAGTCCGGTGACCGGCGTCTCGCGTCGCACCTTCGGACGGATGGCCGCGGGTACGGGCATGCTCGGCACGGCCGGACTCTCCGCCGGCTGCGGGCGGCCGACCGCCGACCACGCCGCGCCCACGGCTCCACCCCCGCCGGCGGCCAAGGCGGTGGGTGTGGTGCTTTCCCACGAGCAGTTCCGCACCGACCAACTGGTGACGCAGGCCCAGGCGGCCGAACAGGCCGGCTTTGCGCATGTCTGGGCCAGCGACCATATCCAGCCGTGGCAGGACAACGAGGGGCACTCGATGTTCCCCTGGCTGACCCTGGCGCTGGTGGGCAACGCCACCAGCCGCATCTCCTTCGGCACCGGGGTCACCTGCCCCACCTACCGGTATCACCCGGCAGTCGTCGCACACGCCTTCGCCTCGCTGGCGGTCCTGTATCCCGGACGGGTCTTTTTGGGGGTCGGAACCGGGGAACGGCTCAACGAACAGGCGACCACCAACGCGTTCGGCAAGTACACCGAGCGCCACGACCGGCTGGTCGAGGCGATCACCCTGATCCGCCAGTTGTGGAGCGGATCACGAACCTCGTTCGCCGGGCGCTACTTTCAGACGAATTCGTTGAAGCTCTATGACACGCCTTCGGCGCCGCCGCCGATCTTCGTTGCCGCCAGCGGCCCCAAGAGCGCCACAATGGCCGGCCAATACGGTGACGGCTGGATCGGCCAGGCCCGGGATGTCACGAATCCCACGCTGCTGGCCGCATTCGACGCCGGCGCGCGCGCCGCAGGCCGTGACCCCGGCGGCCTCGGCAAGCGCGCCGAGTTGTTCGCGGTCGTCGGCGACAACGCCGAGGCAACCGCCGCCGCCGGTCTGTGGCGCTTCACCGCCGGCGCGGTCGACCAGCCCAACCCGGAAGAAATCCAGCGCGCCGCACAGGTCAATCCCCTCGACAAGGTGCTGGCCAACTGGACCGTCGGCACCGACCCCGCGCCGCACATCAAGGCGGTGCAAGCGATCATCGACGCCGGCGCCGTGCCGTTTCTCCATTTCCCCCAAGGGAATCCGCTCACGGCGATCGAGTTCTACCGCACCAACGTGTTGCCGAGGTTGCATTGAGCGCCCGCGGACGTACCGTGTTCCCGATATCCACACCGCCGCAAGCCATCTGGCACCGCGGCCGGGCACAGGCGAACATCACCGCCGCGGGCTGAAGACGCGTCGGCCGGTTTCAAGGCCGCGGGCCCGGGTATCCGTCCCGGCGGTGGCGGCCAGCCGCCGGTATTCGCAACCGCAGCAACCGATGATCGGCACCGGACAGTTATGCGCCCGGGCGATCGTGGAGAATCCGGTTTCATGGAGTCTGCAGACCCGGCGTCGACCCACCAACTGGCCGTGCGCATGGCCGAACTTGCCCGCGACATCGCCGCGCCGCGTTCGCTGGACCACGTTCTCGCCGACGTGACCACCGCCGCGGTGGAGCTGATACCCGCGGCGGACATCGCCGGGGTGCTGCTGATCAAGGGCGGCGGGGATTTCGAATCGGTCGCGGACACCGACAGCTTGGTCGCGCAGCTGGACAAGTTGCAGCACGACTTCGGCCAGGGCCCCTGCCACGACGCCGCCCTGAAACAGACGATCGTGCGGACCGACGACCTCCGCGACGAACCACGCTGGCCCCAATACGCGCCGGCGGCCGTGGAGCGCGGTGTGCTGAGCAGTCTCTCGTTCAAGCTGTACACCGCTGAGCGCACGGCCGGCGCGCTGAACCTGTTCAGCTTCCGGGCCGACCCCTGGGACAGCGAAGCCGAGACCATCGGGGCGGTCTTGGCCGCGCATGCCGCGTCGGCGATCATTGCCGGGCGACACGGGCAGCAGATGCAGTCGGCCCTGTCGACGCGGGACCGCATCGGCCAGGCCAAGGGCATCATCATGGAGCGCTACGGCGTCGACGAACTGCGCGCGTTCGACCTGCTGCGCAGGCTGTCTCAGGAGAGTCAGGTCAAGCTCGTCGACATCGCCCAGCGCGTCATCGACACCCGCGGCGACGGCTGATCCGCCGCCGCCGCCATCTACGATGGGGTGGCCTTCATCGACGAAGCCGGTGCGACGCTGCGCCGGGGAACGGGTGGCCACCGTGTGGGATTTCGAAACGGATCCGGAATATCAGGCGAAGCTCGACTGGGTCGAGAAGTTCATGGTCGACGAACTCGAGCCGCTCGACCTGGTCGCCCTCGACCCGTACGACAAGAAGAACGCCGAGATGATGGCGATACTGCGGCCCTTGCAGCAGCAGGTGAAGGACCAGGGGTTGTGGGCCGCGCACCTGCGCCCCGAGCTCGGCGGCCAGGGCTTCGGTCAGGTCAAGCTCGCGCTGCTCAACGAGATCCTCGGCCGTTCCCGCTGGGCGCCGTCGGTGTTCGGCTGCCAGGCGCCGGATTCGGGCAACGCCGAGATACTGGCCATGTTCGGCACCGACGAACAGAAGGCCCGCTACCTGCAACCGCTGCTCGACGGCCAGATCACCTCGTGCTATTCGATGACCGAACCGCAGGGCGGTTCCGATCCCGGACAATTCGTCACCGCCGCGACGCGGGACGGCGATGACTGGGTGATCAACGGCGAGAAGTGGTTCTCCACCAACGCCAAGCACGCCTCGTTCTTCATCGTGATGGCCGTGACCAATCCCGAGTCGCGCACCTACGACAAGATGTCCCTGTTCATCGTTCCGGCCGAGACGCCGGGCATCGAGATCGTCCGCAACGTGGGCGTGGGAGCCGAGTCGTCGAAGCGCGCGAGTCACGGCTATGTGCGCTACACCGACGTCCGCGTCCCGGCCGACCACGTGCTGGGCGGCGAGGGCCAGGCGTTCATGATCGCGCAGACCCGGCTCGGCGGTGGCCGGATCCACCACGCGATGCGCACAATCGCCTTGGCGCGCAGCGCGTTCGACATGATGTGCGAGCGCGCCGTGTCCCGCAAGACGCGGCACGGGCGGTTGTCGGACTTCCAGATGACCCAGGAGAAGATCGCCGACAGCTGGATCCAGATCGAACAGTTCCGGCTGCTGGTGCTGCGCACCGCGTGGCTGATCGACAAGCACCACGACTACCAGAAGGTGCGCCGCGACATCGCGGCGGTCAAGGTCGCCATGCCCCAGGTGCTGCACGACGTCGTGCAGCGGGCCATGCACCTGCACGGCGCGCTCGGCGTCTCCGACGAGATGCCGTTCGTCAAGATGATGGTGGCCGCCGAGTCGCTGGGGATAGCCGACGGCGCCACCGAACTGCACAAGATGACGGTGGCCCGCCGCACCTTGCGCGAATACCAGCCCGTGACAACACCATTCCCGTCCGCACACATCCCCACCCGGCGCGCGGAGGCACAGGCACGCCTGGCCGAGCGGCTCGAGCATTCCGTCGCGGAGTTCTGAGGCCCGACCCCCGGCCGAGGTCAGGTGATGTAGCGGACGATGCTCTCGGCCACACAGGCCGGCTTGGTCGAGCCTTCGATCTCGACAGTCGTCGACATGGTCGCCTGCACAGCGCCGTTGCCGACGTCGTCGACGCTGACCAGTGATGTCTGCGCGCGCACCCTCGAGCCGACCGGTACCGGCGCGGGAAAGCGAACCTTGTTGAGGCCGTAGTTGATTGCGAGCCTGATGCCGTTGACGGTGTAGATCTGGTGCTGCAGGCGGGGCAGCAGCGCCAGGGTCATGAATCCGTGGGCGATCGTTCCACCGAACGGACCCGTGGCCGCGCGTTCGGGGTCCACGTGGATCCATTGGTGATCGCCCGTCGCGTCGGCGAACAGGTTGACGTCTTGCTGGGTGATCGTCACCCAGTCGCTGTGCCCGATCGTCTCGCCGGTGGCGGCGGCGAGCTCGGCCACTGATTCGAAGGTGCGCATTGACGTTCCTCCTTGACTCCGGGTGGTAACCATAGCGCCGCCGCGGTGCCGCTCCACCATCCGGCCCACCCCGTTTGCCCGAGCAGCGCGGGGGTGGTCCCGGCTAGGAAAAACGGCTTGCCGACATTGCCGTACCCACCGTCGCCACCGCGGTCATCACACCCACACCGATCCAGGCAGTCGTTACGGTGGGCGTGCGGGTTTGGCGGTGCGTGGCTGGGGAACCCGTCAGGGATTGGGAGCCGCATCGAAAGGAAGCACATGGCAGATCCGAAGGGCCACAAGACGGAATCCGACGTCGAACCGGAGGCTCACGAGTCTCGCTCACGCGCCGCGGCCGGAGAGGGCGACGGCTCGTACGTCGGTGCGGCCGGTTCGGATGATTCTTTCGATGCCGGGGAGACGGGCGCCGAAGCACGCAGTCAACGCGGCTGACCGACGCCGGAACCCCCGTGCGGCATCCGCCGGCCGGCCTCAGGAGAGGCCGTACAGCACCACGGCAAAGCCGGCCAGCACGACGGCCGCGGCCGTGAGCCCGCGGCGCTGGCTCTGCATCCACCGCCTGATCCGCTCCAGCTGCGGGTCGATTCGTGGACCGACGACAAGGTAGGCCAGCACCGGGGCCGCGACGGTCGAACTCGCCAGCGCCGCATAGTAACCCACCGCCAGCACGGAGCTGACGGCCGTCATTCGCACGGTGGAGATCTCCGTTCCAACGGCCGCGCTCGCGGCCAGCACCTTGGGGTTGGCCAGCATCGGGAACATCCCGATCGCGGCCGCGGCCGACGGCGTTATCGTGCCCACACTGCCTTCCCACCCTGGGCCGCCCGTGGGGTGGGCGCGTCGCCACCACAACCAGGTGCCGAATGACATCAGCACCACGCCGGCCCCGATGACCACCCAGTCGGCCCATGCCGGCACGGGCCCCAGCAGGTCGTCGAAAAGTCGCGGGAACTGCATGAACCCCGCGGCGAGGACGGTCAGCGACACCAGCCTGCCCAGCACGTAGGCGACACTCGACGAGTACGGCCGGTCGTTGTGGACGAGCAGCACCAACGACACCACGATGGGTATGGGTGAAAGCGCCACCACGAGTGCCGGTGCGGTCAGTTTCGCCAACACCAGGCCCGAAAGTACCGACACACCAACGCCTTTCAGACGTGCACAAGCGACTCGTCGGGGCGCCCGCCGAGCCCCGCAGCCCGCGGTGTCACGGTCCGGCCCGCCCCCCGAAGGACCGGCGTCAGGGCGTCGGAGACGGCTGCTTGAGCGCCCCGATCGCGGCCTGCAGTTTGGCGGTGGCCTGGTCCGCGACGTCCTGCAGGGCCCCCTGCTCGCCGGTCACCTTGACCATCAACTGGGGATCCATCGCCTCGACGAGAACCGCATCGCCCGGGCTGTCGGGGTCGGTTCGCACCACGACGTTGCATGGCAGTAACTGGCCGATCTGACGGTGAATCCCGAGCGCACGATGCGCCAACACCGGGTTGCAGGCACCGAGGATGAGGTAATCCTCCATGTCCTCACCGAGCTTCTTCTTCAGCGTGGCCTTGACGTCGATGGTGGTCAGCACGCCGAAGCCCTGCTCGGCGAGGGCTTCCGTCGTCCGATTCACCGCGTCCTCGAACGAGGTGTGCAGCGTGGCGGTCAATCCTGATGTCATTTCTCCTCCTCTTTTCAGGTTTTCTCGGTCGCGGCGGGCGTCAGCCCGCGTTGCGCGGCCGTTGCAGTTGGGCGAACTGGGGAACCGCGGCCAATGTCGCGACCGCGTCGAACAATGCGATCGAGTCCTCTTCGCCGGGTACCGCGGTCAGGACCGGCCCGAAGAACGCATGCCCGTCGACCTGCAGGATCGGACTGCCCCCGGTGTCGCCGAGCGCATCCTGTGCCGCCTGGTGCCCTCGCCGCACGGGCTCGTCCAGCGATTCGTCCGAGATCGCCCCGGGGGTGGTGTCGCGCACGCCCGCCGCGGTCAAGACATGGGCGACGAGGCTGTCGTCGAGGGGCTCCGAGCGATCGATGTATCGCTCACCGAAGGCGAAGTAGGCGGCGGCCCACCCGGCGGCACCCTTTTCCCGCGCCACGGCGGCCATCAGCCGGCCGACCTTCCGGGAGTCGCGCATGCGCGCCTGTTGTGGGGGCGGGAGTTCCCGCCCCTCGTTGAGCACCGCCAGGCTCATCAGCTGCCAATCGACCGACACGTCGGTCTTCTCGGCAACGGCGCGGAGCCAACGCGCGGTGTTCCACGAAAACGGGCACACCGGGTCCAGCCACAGCGTGACTTTCGATCCAGCTCGACCCTTGTCGGCGGGGTCCATTGCTCATCCCCTTTTCAGAGAGGCCGGTCGTCAGGCCAGGCTCAGGAACAGTTTTTCCAGCTCGTCGATCGATAGGCCGGGCCTGTCAGTGGGACTACCCTCCGGCCGGGTGATGCAGTCGCGCAGACCGGAGGCGACGATCTTGAATCCGGCGCGATCCAGCGCCCGCGACACCGCGGCCAACTGCGTAACCACATCCTTGCAGCTGCGGCCCTGCTCGATCATCGCGATGACGCCGCCGAGCTGGCCGTGAGCCCGCCGTAACCGGGCGAGGACGGCATCCATGTCGGCGGGGTCGTGCCCGGCGACATCGGCCGGAAGCGGCGAACCGACGTGAATTTCTTCTTCCATCACTCCTTCATACCATACCCCAGGGGGCATTACGGCGAGATTGTTGATACCCCAGGGGGTATGGTACTAATGGAGCCGCGGGTGGAACGGGGACTCGCGGGCATCCGGTCACGCGTTGGCGTGGGACCTGTGCCTGCTGACCCTCAACTGCGGGCCGAATGGCCCTATTGGCTGCGGTGACGCGGGCCGAGACTCCATACCGGAGGACCAGGTCACGAGGGAGAGGAAACGTCAGTGTCCACGTTTCTGAGGCGGGCTTGGGTACCGCTCGTCGTCGTGGTAGCGGTTGCCCTCGGCGGCGTGGCCGTCGATCGGCTCCGCGGCGTCTTCGGCTCCGAAGAGATCTTCACCGCGACCGGCAGCAGCGCCCAGCCCCTCGAGCCCTCACACATCAAGCAGGTGACATACGAGATCTACGGGCCCAGCGGCACGACGGGAAGCGTGAGCTACTTGGACAAGAACGCACAGCCGGCACAGGCCAACTTCACCAACCTCCCCTGGAGCTTCACGATCACCACGACGGTGCCCGCGGTGATCGCGAACGTGGTGGCGCAGGGCGATAGCGACAAACTCGGGTGCCGCATCACCGTCAACGGCGTGGTCAAGGACGAGCAGTCCTCGGCCGGGCACCACGCCCAAATTTCCTGTCTGGTGAAGGCCGCATGAACACCGACACCGACACCCGCCCGAGGTTCATGCGGTTCGTCCGCACCTTCGCGTGGCCGATCATCATCGGCTGGCTGCTGCTCACCGTTGCCCTGAACGTGCTTGTGCCGCCGATCGAGTCGGTCGCCCGCAAGCACGCGGTGACCATGTCCCCGCAGGATGCACCGGCGATGATCGCCGCCAAACGGATGGGCGCGACTTTCCACGAGTCGGATTCCGACAGCATCGCGATGATCGTCCTCGAGAACGATAAGCAACTCGGCGACGAGGCGCACCGATATTACGACGGCCTGGTGCGCAAGCTGCAGGACGACCCCAAGCACGTGCAGCACGTCCAGAACGTGTGGGGGGACCCCCTCACCGCCGCCGGCGTCCAGAGCAAGGACGGCAAAGCCGCCTACGTCCAGCTCAACCTGGCCGGCAACCAGGGCAGCACCTTGGGCAATGAATCCGTCGACGCGGTGCGCAAGATCGTCGACAAGTCGGATCCGCCCCACGGGCTCAAGGTTTACGTGACCGGCCCGGCGCCGCTGACGACGGACATGAACGAGTCCGCCGACAAGAGCATGTTCAAGATGATGGGCGTCACGGGCGTGGTCATCATGATCATGCTGTTCATCGCCTATCGGTCCGTCAGCACGGTGCTGCTGGTTCTGGTGATGGTCGGCTTTGAAATGGGCACGGCGAGGGGGCTTGTCGCGCTTCTCGGGAATTACGAGCTGTTGGGGTTCTCGACGTTCGTCGTCGCCATGTTGTCCTCGTTGGCGATCGCGGCCGGAACCGACTACGCGATCTTCCTGATCGGGCGCTACCAGGAGGCGCGGCAGGCGGGGCAGGACCGGGAAACGGCCTACTACACCATGTTTCGCGGGACCTCGCACATCATCCTGGGCTCGGGGTTGACGATCGCGGGGGCCACCTTCTGCCTGCACCTGGCGCGCCTTTCGTATTTCAAGGCGCTGGGCATTCCGTCCGCGCTGGGGCTGCTCGTCGTCGTCGCGGGGGCCATGACCGCGGCCCCGGCCGTGGTCGCCGTGGCTACCCGGTTCGGGCTGCTCGACCCGCGCCGGATGATCAAGACCCGCGGGTGGCGGCGCATCGGCACCGCGACGGTGCGCTGGCCGGGCCCGGTGTTCGCGGCGTCGTTGGTCATCGCCATCGTCGGCATCCTCATCATGCCGAGCATGAAGATCAGCTACAACGACCGCTACTACACCCCCCAGAACGTGCCGTCGAACATTGGATACGCAGCCGCCGAACGCCATTTCAGCGCCGCGACGATGAACCCCGACATCCTCATGATCGAGAGCGATCACGACATGCGAAACAGCGGCGACATGATCATCCTGGACAGGCTCGCCAAGGACATCTTCCGGTCACCGGGAATCGCGATGGTGCAAAGCATCACCCGGCCATTGGGCGGGCCGATCGAGCACACGTCCATACCGTTCCAGATCAGTGCCCAGGCGATTCCCATCCAGCAGAACCTGCAATTCATGAGGGACCGCACGGCGGACATGCTGAAGATGAGTGATGACCTCGGCGCGATGATCGGCTCAATGCAGCGGATGCAAGGCCTGCTCGGTCAGATGAGCAGCGCGACGCACCAGATGGCCGGCGATATGCGCGACATGCAGGCCACGCTGGACGAAATGCGGGACCATCTGGCGGATTTCGACGACTTCGCGCGACCGCTCCGCAGCTATCTGTACTGGGAACAACACTGCTACAACATCCCCGTCTGCTGGGCGACGAGGTCGGTGTTCGAGGCGATCGACGGGGTGGACAAGTTCAGCGAGAACATGAGCACGCTGATCAAGGACGTGGACAACGTCGACGCGATCATCCCGCAGATGGCCGCGCAGTTCCCGCCGATGATCGCCGTCGCCAAATCCATGCAGGGGACTCTGCTCACGATGCACAGCAGCTTCTCGGGCCTGGTCACGCAGATGGCTCAGATGACCGACACGGCCAGCGCGATGGGGCAGGCCTTTGACGCATCGCGTAGTGGCGACTATTTCTATCTGCCGCCGGAGGCCTTTCAGAATCCCGACTTCCAGCGCGGTCTGAAGCTCTTCCTGTCTCCGGACGGAAAGGCCGCGCGCTTCATCATCACCCATGATGCGGATCCGGCCACCCCGGCGGGCATCTCGGCCGTCATGCCGGAACTGGCCGCCGCGCATCAGGCGGTGAAGGGCACGACCCTGACCGGGGCCAAGTTCTACCTCGCCGGTACGGCGGCCATCTACCGAGACATCCAGTCCGGCTCGCACTACGACCTGCTGATCGTGGGACTCGCGGCGTTGACGCTGATCTTCGTCGTGATGGTGATCATCACGCGGGCTCTGGTCGCGTCCCTGGTGATCGTCGGGACGGTATTGCTGTCGCTGGGCGCCGCCTTCGGGCTTTCGGTGCTGGTGTGGCAACACCTCTTCGGCCTGGATTTGAACTGGATAGCGCCGGTGTTCGGGTTGATCATCCTGCTGGCCGTCGGCTCGGACTACAACCTGCTGCTGGTGTCGCGGTTCCAGGAGGAGATCGGCGCCGGCCTCAAGACCGGCATCATTCGATCCATGGGCGAGACCGGTGGGGTCGTCACCACGGCGGGGCTCGTCTTCGCCTTCACCATGATGTCGATGGTCGCCAGCGATCTGCGCTCGATCGGCCAGGCGGGCAGCACGATCGGTCTCGGCCTGCTGTTCGACACGTTGATCGTGCGGTCGTTGATGACGCCGTCGATCGCCGCGCTGCTCGGGCGGTGGTTCTGGTGGCCGATACGAGTGCGCCCGCGGCCCGCCAGTTCCATGCTGCGGCCCTTCGGTCCGCGTCGCCTGGTTCGCTCCCTTCTTCTCG
Source organism: Mycobacterium sp. E342 (assembly GCF_001667665.1). Taxonomy (NCBI): domain Bacteria; kingdom Bacillati; phylum Actinomycetota; class Actinomycetes; order Mycobacteriales; family Mycobacteriaceae; genus Mycobacterium; species Mycobacterium sp. E342. The sequence continues at coordinate 78,355 of NZ_LZJM01000125.1, read as the reverse complement.
GTGAGGAGACCGACGCACTCGCCACCCGGCGCGAGAAAGCCATGGCTTCGACGCCGGGGTGACAACCACCGGCGCAAGATGGGGCTGTGCGGCTACTGCTGATTTCGGACACCCACGTCCCCAACCGCGCACGCGACCTGCCCGCGCGGGTGTGGGATGAAGTGGATGCGGCCGACGTCGTCGTGCACGCCGGCGACTGGGTGGTACCAGAATTGCTGGACGAGCTGGAGAGCCGTTCGGCCCGACTGGTGGCCTGCTGGGGAAACAACGACGGTCCCGCGTTGCGCGCGCGCCTGCCGGAACGCGCGGATGTGACCCTGGCGGGTGTGCGCTTCACGGTGGTGCACGAGACGGGCGCCGCGGCCGGGCGTGAGGCGCGGATGTCGCGGCTGTACCCCACCACCCAAATCCTGGTGTTCGGGCACAGCCACATCCCCTGGGACACCACCTGCGGGACCGGCCTGCGGCTGCTCAATCCGGGCTCGCCGACCGATCGCCGCCGGCAGCCGTTCTGCACCTATATGACCGCCTCCGTCGACGAGGGGGCCGTCACCGACGTCGTCCTGCATCGACTTTCGACGTAGCCGATACATAACCGGCGCACAGCGTCCGCACATAAATAGCTCGGCTACAGAGGTATTCTGGAGAAGTGCGGACGAGTACCGATGTGGTCACCGAGGTGTTTCGCGTCGTCGGCCGGTTTCGCAGGCAGCTGCGACGGTCCGCCGGCCGCGGCTTCGACTCGGCGCGACTCAGCGAATCGCAGTCCGAGCTGTTGTGGCTGGTGGGCCGCCAACCCGGCATCTCGGTGAACGCGGCCGCCGCCGAGCTCGGACTGGCTCCCAACACCGCGTCAACCCTGGTCTCCAAGCTGGTGTCCGGGGGTTTGCTCGTCCGGACCGTCGGCGAGACCGACCGCAGGGTCGGCCGGTTGCACCTGGCCGAGCCCGCCCAGCAGCTCGTCGACACGTCTCGGGCGGCGCGGCGAGAGGCGTTGGCCGACGTGCTCGCCGAACTCGACGACGATCAAATCGAGGCTTTGACAAGAGGATTGGAGGTCATAGAGATGATGACCGGGATACTGCAGGAGCGACGGTCATGAGCGGATCACTGCCGATGGCCATCGACGCAAGGCACCTGAGCTATCGGTATGGCCACTTCACCGCCGTCAACGACGTGACGTTGCAGGTGCGCCCCGGCGAAACCATGGGCCTTTTAGGCCCGAACGGCGCCGGCAAGACGACCATGGTCCGGATGCTCACCACGCTGGCGCCGGTGCAGCAGGGTGAGTTGCGGATCTTCGGGCTGGACGCGCGCCGCCAAACTACCGACATTCGCAGCAATATCGGCTATGTCCCGCAACAGCTCTCGATCGAGCCCGCGCTGACCGGCCGCCAGAACGTCGAGTGGTTCGCGCGGCTCTACGGTGTGCCCCGGGCCGAGCGCTCCGACCGGGTCGGGCAGGCGCTGGCCGCCATGGACCTGCTCGACGTGTCCGATCGGCTGGCCGCGGCCTACTCCGGCGGCATGGTTCGGCGCCTCGAGGTGGCACAGGCGCTGGTGAACCGCCCGTCGCTGCTGGTGCTCGACGAACCGACGGTCGGGCTGGATCCCATTGCGCGGGACGGCGTCTGGACACAGGTGCAGAAGATGCAGGCGCAGTTCGGGATGACCGTGCTGCTGACCACCCACTACATGGAGGAGGCCGACGCGCTGTGTGATCGGGTCGCGCTCATGCACCACGGCGAGTTGCGGGCGGTGGGCACACCCGCCAAGCTGAAATCCACCGTTTCGCCGCGGGCGACGCTCGAGGACGTGTTCCGCCACTATGCCGACTCGGGCTTGCAGGACGAGCCGGCCTCCTCCGAGTCGACGGGTTCGTTCCGCGAAATCCGTTCCGCCAGAAAGGTTGCGCGCCGTGTCGGTTGATAGCGTCATGCCGGCAACCCTGGTTCGTGCGCCGCGCGGATGGCAGCGGGTGGGTGCCGTGTCCAGCCGCATCGGCGCGTTCGCGATCATCGAGCTGCAGAAGCTGCAGCACGACAGGACCGAGCTCGTGACCCGCATGGTGCAGCCGGCGTTATGGCTGTTGATCTTCGGGACCACCTTCAGCCATTTGCACGTCATCCGCACGGGATCGGTGTCATACCAGGCCTTCCTGGCGCCGGGGATCATCGCCCAGTCGGCGCTCTTCATCTCGATCTTCTATGGGATACAGATCATTTGGGATCGCGACGCGGGCGTACTGGCCAAGCTGATGGTGACACCGGCCCCGGCGTCGGCGCTCATCACCGGCAAGGCGTTCGCGGCCGGTGTGCGCTCGGTCGCCCAGGTCGTCGGTGTCATGGCGTTGGCGTACCTGATGAATGTCGGGCTGACGGTCAACCCCCTGCGGATTGTCGCGGCGATGGCCGTCGTCATGCTGGGCGCCGCGTTCTTTGCCTGCCTGTCGATGACGCTGGCCGGCCTGGTGCGCAGCCGCGATCGCCTGATGGGGATCGGCCAGGCCATCACGATGCCGTTGTTCTTCGCCTCGAACGCGCTGTACCCGGTGGACGTGATGCCTGCCTGGCTGCGGGTGCTGAGCAGGGTTAACCCGCTCAGTTACGAGGTCGACGCCCTACGTGGACTGCTCATCGGGATGCCCTTCAACCCGATGGACATCGTCGTGCTGGCGGTGGCCGCCGTGCTCGGAATCGCCGCGGCATCAACGCTATTGCGCCGGCTCGTCGCCTAGTTACACCCTCGGTAGCCAATCGTGATCAGTTAGCAACGATTCCCCGCCGACTCCCAATCGTTAGCCAACCGCGATCTGAAGCTCCGGCCGCGACAGGCGATTTGCGCCCTCTCCGCGTGTTTCACTGCCCAGCGAACAGATTCGACCGCCGCACGCGGCAGATGAAAGTTGGGATGGGTAGAGGGCTATGAAGTTCTTTTCAGAGTTGCGGAAGTTGCGTGGCGCCGCGGCAACCATGCCGCGTCAGCTGGCGGTCGCGGCCATGGGGGCTGCCCTGATGTCCGGCCTCGTCAGCGCGGCCGGCGGCTCGGCTACCGCGGGGGCGTTCTCCAAGCCGGGGCTTCCGGTGGAGTACCTGGAGGTGCCGTCACCGTCGATGGGGCGCAACATCAAGGTGCAGTTCGAGGGTGGCGGACCGCACGCGGTGTACCTGCTCGACGGGTTGCGCGCCCAGGACGACTACAACGGCTGGGACATCAACACCCCCGCCTTCGAGGAGTTCTATCAGTCCGGCCTGTCGGTGGTGATGCCGGTCGGCGGCCAGTCCAGCTTCTACAGCAACTGGTACCAGCCGTCGTCGGGCAACGGGCAGAACTACACCTACAAGTGGGAGACCTTCCTGACCCAGGAGATGCCGCTGTGGCTGCAGGCCAACAAGCAGGTCTCACCGACGGGCAACGCCGCGGTGGGCCTGTCGATGTCCGGCGGCTCGGCGCTGATCCTGGCCGCGTACTACCCGCAGCAGTTCCCCTACGCCGCCTCGCTGTCGGGCTTCCTCAACCCGTCCGAGGGCTGGTGGCCGACGCTGATCGGGCTCGCGATGAACGACTCGGGCGGCTACAACGCCAACAGCATGTGGGGCCCGTCGACCGACCCGGCGTGGAAGCGCAACGACCCGATGGTCCAGATTCCGCGGCTGGTCGCCAACAACACCCGGATCTGGGTCTACTGCGGCAACGGGACGCCCAGCGACCTCGGCGGCGACAACATGCCGGCCAAGTTCCTGGAGGGCCTCACGCTGCGCACCAACCAGCAGTTCCAGAACAGCTACGTCGCTGCGGGCGGGCGCAACGGGACTTTCAACTTCCCGGCGAACGGCACGCACTCGTGGCCCTACTGGAACCAGCAGTTGGTGGCGATGAAGCCCGACATCCAGCAGGTGCTGCTGGCCAGCAACACCACCGCCCAGCCGGCCCAACCGGCACAGCCGGCACAACCGGCGGCCTGAAACCGCCAAGCCAGCATCGGCAGCAGCGCACCGGTCAGCGCTGCTGCCGATGCTTTTTGTCCTGCCGGTCGTTCAACAGCGCCCGGCGATCCTGGTGAAAGTACGTGTAGATGGTCGTCAGCGCGCACACCACCGCGGCGAACACCAGCATCCAGGTCCCGTTGACCACGACGCTGATGAAGCCGCCGATCGCGGCGCCCACGACGAAACTGGCGAACAGCAGGAAATAACCGAGCCAGTCCGCGGCTTTCCCCCCGGCCAGGTGGCGCTCGATGCCCTGGCCCATCTTGACCATCGTTCCGGTCACGTAACTCAGCGGAACCGACACTTCCCCGTTCTTGACGAACGACGTGTTCAGCGCGCCGGTGCCGAACGCCATCAACACGATCGGCGCGAAGTCGAGGAAGTTCTCCTCCCACCCTTCGTCCAAGACGTCGACCACCGCCGCCGCCACCAGGCTGACGGTGGTCAGCACGGTGGGGCCGTGCGGGTGGTCCACCCAGAAGTGCCGCCGGCACATGGAGGCGATCACCACGCCGGCGAGGAACGCCACCATGAGCAGCCCGGCGCTCGCGGCGAGCCACGGTTGGTGGCTGAAGTACGCCAGCACCCCGCGCTGCGCGTTCCCTGTCATGAAGACCACGAAGTATCCCGCGGAGTGGGTGAACGAGATCGCCCCGATGATGCCGGCCAGCGCCGCCAGCACCCAGGACAACCGCGCCTCGCTGTCGAAGATCTCGCTATTCACACGGACATGGTTCCAGAAGCCCGCGTTACTCGCAGATCATCAGAGTTTGCTATGAGAGGCGGTGAGCCGGGCGATGGAACGCAGCGGAATAGCCAACCAGTGCGGGCGGTGCCGCGCCTCGTAGCCGGCCTCGTACACGGCCTTGTCCAGTTCATAGGCGGCCAGCAGGTCGGCCGAATCGCGCGGGTCGACCCCCGACGCGGCTGCGTACCCCTCGCAGAACGCGGTCCGGTTGCGCTCGACCCATTCGCGGGCGCGGGCGGCCAGTTGCTTGTCGTCCGCCTGGTCCACCAGCGGTCCGTACGCGGCGTATTCGAACGACCGCAGCACGCCGGCCACGTCGCGCAGCGGTGAATCCGGGGCCCGGCGCTCATCGAGCGGCTGGCCCGGCTCGCCCTCGAAGTCGATCAGCAGCCAGCTTTCCGGGGTTCGCAGCACCTGGCCGAGGTGCAGGTCGCCGTGCACCCGCTGGACGGTGATCGCCTCACCGGCCAGCTTGGAGAACCGCTCCTCGATGGTCGACGCGTACTCCTGCAGCTCGGGCACCTTCGCCACGGTCGACGACAGCCGCGCCAGCACGGTGTCGACCGGGAAGGCGGACTGCGCCGTGCCGAGGGACTCGGCCAGGGTGGCGTGCACGGATGCCACGGCCTCGCCCAGCCGACAGGACTCGCCGGCGAAGTCGCCGCCGACCTCGTGGGCGTACAGGTCGCCCTCCGCGAACAGGTCGCGCACGCTGGCGGTGGCCATCGCCCACCCTTCCGCGGCGTTGGACGCGAACTCGGTCACCATGCCGAGCGGCCACGCGTCGTCGGCCGTGCCGTCGGGGGCGGCCATCTCGTAGGTGCCGAGCAGCCGGGCGACGTGCGGGTTGCCGGCGCGGCCCAGCACCCGGTTCAGCTCGATGTCGGGGTTGATGCCGCTGCTGACCCGGCGAAACGCCTTGAAGATGGCGTCGCGGTCGAAGATGACGCTGGTGTTGCTCTGTTCGGCGTCCGAGACGTGCGGCAACGCCTCCAGGGGCAGCGTGACGCCGGGTTCCTTGACGAACCGCACCTCGGTGCCGGATGCCGTGCGCACCGCCGACGAGTCGATCAACGACAGCAGGTACTGCGGGGCGTCCGTGTCGTACAGGCCGTCGAAACCGGTGCGGTCGCCGGCGGCGCCGATGGTGGCGACCGTGCTGTACTCGGAGACCGGCGCGATATCCCAGCGCACGATCACCTGGTAGCGCTCCGACGAGCCGTCCGCGTATTGGGCGTCGACCAGGACCAGGTCCAGGTCATCGCGGAACGGGACGACGACGGCGGCCTCGGCGGAGGTCAGTTCCCGGTTACGTCCGGCGTACCACCGTTGCTGTGGGAGCCAGTCCGACCAGGGCAGTTTGGCGGGCTCAGTCATCAGCGCCGCTCCTCCTCATCCTCACATGCGGTCAGCTGGAACCAGTAGAAACCGTGTCCGGGCAACGTCAGCAGGTAGGGCAGGTGCCCGATCCGCGGAAACTCGACGTGCCCGGTCAGTTCCACCGGCGTGCAACCGCTCCAGTGCTGCAGGTTCAGCTCGATCGGCTGCGGGAACCGCGAGAGATTGTTGACGCACAACACCGTGTCCCCGCCGCCGGGCACCTGGCGCACGAACGCCAGGACCGACGGGTTGGAGCCGCCCAGCTCCTCGAACGTGCCGATCGCGAACGCCTCGTGGCGGCGCCGCACGGCCAGCATCATGCGGGTGAAGTTCAGCAGCGACGTCGAGGTGTCGCGCTGGGCCTCCACGTTGACGGCCTGGTAGCCGTACACCGAGTCCTGGCTGGCCGGCAGGTAGAGCCGGCCCGGGTTGGCCTTGGAGAAGCCGGCGTTGCGGTCCGGTGTCCACTGCATCGGGGTGCGCACACCGTCGCGGTCACCCAGCCAGATCACGTCGCCCATGCCGATCTCGTCGCCGTAGTACAGGACCGGCGAGCCGGGCAGCGACAGCAGCAGCGCGGTGAACAGCTCGATCTGGTTGCGGTCGTTGTCCAGCAGCGGTGCCAGGCGGCGCCGAATGCCGACGTTCGCCTTCATCCGCGGGTCCTTGGCGTACTCGGAGTACATGTAGTCGCGCTCTTCGTCGGTGACCATCTCGAGCGTCAGCTCGTCGTGGTTGCGCAGGAAGATGCCCCATTGCGCCATGTCGGGGATTTCCGGCGTCTGCGCCAGGATCTCCGAGATCGGAATGCGCGACTCCCGGCGAACCGCCATGAAGATGCGCGGCATCAGCGGGAAGTGGAACGCCATGTGGCATTCGTCGCCGCCGGTGCTGGTGTCGCCGAAGTACTCGACGACATCGGCCGGCCACTGATTGGCCTCGGCCAGCAGGACCCGGCCCGGGAACTCGTCGTCGACGACCTTGCGCACGCGCTTGAGGAAGGCGTGCGTCTCGGGCAGGTTCTCGCAGTTGGTGCCCTCCCGCTCGAAGAGGTAGGGCACCGCGTCCAGCCGGAACCCGTCGATGCCCAGGCCCAGCCAGAACCGGAGAACGTCGATCATGGCTTCCTGCACGGCCGGGTTCTCGTAGTTCAGGTCCGGCTGGTGGGAGAAGAACCGGTGCCAGTAGAACTGTTTGCGCACCGGGTCGAAGGTCCAGTTGGACTCCTCGGTGTCGACGAAGATGATCCGGGCGTCGGTGTACTTCTCGCTGGTGTCGCTCCACACGTAGAAATCGCCGTACGGGCCGTCGGGGTCGTGCCGCGACTCCTGGAACCAGGGGTGTGAATCCGAGGTGTGGTTCATCACCAGGTCGGTGATGACCCGGATGCCCCGCTCGTGCGCGGCGTTGAGCAACGCGACGAAGTCCTCCACCGTGCCGAAGTCGGGCAGCACCTTGTAGAAGTCCCGGATGTCGTAGCCGCCGTCGCGCAGCGGCGAATCGTAGAAAGGGGGCAGCCAGATGCAGTCGATGCCCAGCCATTGCAGGTAGTCCAGGCGTCCCAGGAGTCCGCGCAGGTCACCCGACCCGTCGGCGTTGGCGTCGAAGAACGCCCGCACCAGCACCTCGTAGAAAACGGCGTGCTTGAACCACGTCGGGTCGGTGGGCAGGGCGGCGGCGTTGTCGAAGTCGTCGGACTCCGGGTGCTCGACGACACCGTCCTGAACGTGACTGCCCCCTGCGGGATGGTGCTCGACCGCTTCTCTTGCGTCGTTCATCAAATCCACGATGCCACGTGTACCCGAGGCGTGACATTCGGAATCACGCCCACCGGCATGCGACGAAAGACGCTTGGCGACAACCGAATTGCCCCCCCAGCGCGCATCGTCGGTGCAGGTGTCAGGCCGGCGGCCCGTCGCCCAGCGTCACGTTCGTGGTGCGTTCGCCGCCGCCGGCGGAGCGGTACTGCACCGTGATGTTGTCGCCGGGGTGGTGCGGGACCAGGACGTCCGTCATCGACGTGGCCCCGGTGATCGCGACGTTGTCGACCCCGGTGATGACGTCACCCGGCGAGATCCCGGCCGACGCGGCGGGACCGCCGGTGACCACGCGTTCGACGCGCGCGCCGTTGCCGTTGCTGTCGGTGACGCCCAGACCGAGGAACGCCGTCGGGCCGATGTGCACGGTGTTCGAGCCGGCGCCCGACCTGATCTGCCCGGCCACGCCCATCGCGTGGCCGATCGGAATGGCGAAGCCCTGTCCCCCGCCCGACATCTTGTAGTTGTCGGTGGCGGCCGTGTTCACGCCGACGACCTGCCCGTCGTTGTTGACCATCGGTCCGCCGGAGTCCCCGGGCCTGATCGGCGTGTCGGCCTGGATCAGGCCGCCGAGCGACTCGTTGGCACCGGTCAGGGTGTCGGTCGCCGACACGCTCTGGTTCAGCGCGATGACCTTGCCCGAGACGGCGCTGGGTGTTCCGCCCTGGCCACCCGCGTTGCCCATGGCCACGACCGGCTGGCCCACACTGACCCCGCCGCCGATGGCGGCCGTCGGGAGCCCGGCGGCGCCGCGCAGTTGCAGCACCGCGATGTCCTGGGTGCGGTCATAACCGACCACGTCGACGGCGTAGGTCTGGCCGTTGCCGACGTCGAAGGCGCTGATGTCGGTGGCGCCGGAGATGACGTGGTTGTTGGTCAGCACGACGCCGTTGGGATCGATCACGATGCCGGTGCCGGCGCCCACGGCGTTGTTGTAGCCGAACTTGGTGTTGATGTTGACCACCTGCGGCCCGACCTGGCCGACCAGTGCCGCCGCATCGACTGGAGCCTGCGGCCGGGGGATCGGCGACGCGACCGCCGGGGCGGTGCCCAGACCCAAGCCCCAGCCGAGGCCCAGCCCGACCACGGCCAGCACGCTCGCCAACCATGACCACCACACCGAGCGGTGGTGCGATTTGCTCATCCCGTCACCCTTCCTGCGTCGCGGAAAACACCGAACTGTCCCGGCCTTGCGGTTCTGGGCGGCACAATCGTGTGTATATAACCGTAATGCAGGTAGCTATCCACGGCAGGGGCGAGGTTCTCATCAGCCACGATGGTTTCCCGCCCGCCCGGATGACCGGCGCCTAGGCTGACACGGTGGGCGGATTCGACGCCAAGGCCAGGTTCGGCGAATCGCCGGTGGCCCGGCTCGCCACGATCACGCCGGCCGGCCTCCCCCACCTGGTTCCGGTGGTATTCGCCGTCGCCGAGGACTCCCCCAACGTGGTGTACACCGCCGTCGACGCGAAACCGAAGACGACGCGGCGGCTGCGGCGGCTGGCCAACATCGAGAACGACCCGCACGTGAGCCTGCTCGTCGACCACTACGCCGACGACTGGACGCGGCTGTGGTGGGTGCGGGCCGACGGCGCTGCCACCGTCCACACCGAGGGGGCGGCGATGGCGTCCGCCTACCGGCTCCTGCGGGCCAAATACCCCCAGTATCAGTCGGTCTCGCTGGACGGTCCCGTGATCGCGGTCGCGGTGCACCGCTGGTCCAGCTGGCACGCCTGACGGCAACCCCGGCTTCCCGTCGGGCCGACGCAATTGTGGCCGGCCCGTGGCCTTGTGTTGGGCCCCGGTTGGGGGAAAAGTTGCGTACGGACCCTGTGAGCCAGGACACACCGCGCTGGGGCGCCCCAGCGGTGATGCGGCCGGGGAGAACTGGAGGAACGTCATGGCGGACAAGGCGAACGCTGCCCAGGGCGCGGCGGCCGCTCCGATCGCGAAGGGTCCCGGCGAGGTGCGCAACATCGTCCTCGTAGGGCCCTCGGGCGGCGGCAAGACCACCCTGGTCGAGGCGCTGCTGGTCGCCGGAGGGGTGCTGACCAGGGCGGGCTCGGTGACCGACGGCAGCACCGTCTGCGACTACGACGACGCCGAGATCCGCCAGCAGCGCTCGGTCGGCCTCGCCATTGCCTCCCTGGCGCACGACGGCATCAAGATCAATCTGGTCGACACGCCCGGCTACGCCGACTTCGTCGGCGAGCTGCGGGCCGGCTTGCGCGCCGCCGACTGCGCGCTCTTCGTGATCGCGGCCAGCGAGGGTGTCGACGAACCCACCAAATCGCTGTGGCAGGAATGCGATCAGGTCGGCATGCCCCGCGCCGTGGTGATCACCAAGCTCGACCACACCCGCGCCAACTACTCCGAGGCGCTGGCGGCCGCGCAGAACGCGTTCGGCGACAAGGTGTTACCGCTTTACCTGCCGACCGGCATGCCGTCCTGCGAAGGCCTGATCGGGTTGCTGTCGCAGACGCGTTACCGATACGCCGGCGGCCGGCGGACCACCCAGCCACCCGATCCGTCCGACGCCGCCCGAATCGAGGAGGCCCGCGGGACCCTCATCGAAGGCATCATCGAGGAGTCCGAGGACGAGTCGCTGATGGATCGCTACCTCGGCGGTGAGTCCATCGACGAGGCGGTGCTCATCGAGGACCTGGAGCGGGCCGTCGCCCGGGCCTCCTTCTTCCCCGTGATCCCGGTGTGCAGCAGCACCGGCGTCGGCACGTGTGAGCTGCTCGAGGTCGCCACGCGCGGTTTCCCCTCGCCGATGGAACGCCCGCTCCCGGAGGTATTCACGCCACAGGGCGCCCCGCACGCGACGCTGACCTGCGATCCCGGCGCGCCCCTGCTCGCGGAGGTGGTGAAGACGACGTCGGACCCCTACGTCGGACGGCTCAGCCTGGTCCGGGTGTTCTCCGGGACCATCGGGCCCGACACGACGGTTCATGTGTCGGGCCATTTTGCGTCGTTCTTCGGCTCGGTCAACGGGAACGGCAGCACGCATCCCGACCACGACGAAGACGAACGCGTCGGCGCCCTGTCCTTTCCGCTGGGCAAGCAGCAACGGCCCGCCGCGGCCGTGGTGGCCGGCGACATCTGCGCGATCGGCAAGCTGAGCCGCGCCGAGACCGGCGACACCCTCTCAGACAAGGCGGAGCCGTTGGTGCTCAAGCCGTGGACGATGCCCGAACCCCTGCTGCCGGTCGCGATCCAGGCGCACGCCAAGACCGACGAGGACAAGCTGTCGGTCGGGCTGGGCCGGCTGGCCGCCGAGGACCCGACGCTGCGCATCGAGCAGAACCCCGAGACCCACCAGATCGTGTTGTGGTGCATGGGCGAAGCCCACGCCGGCGTCGTCCTCGACGCGCTGGCCAACCGGTACGGCGTCACCGTGGACACCGTGGAGCTGCGGGTCCCGTTGCGCGAGACGTTCGGCGGCAAGGCGAAAGGCCACGGCCGGCACGTCAAGCAATCGGGCGGGCACGGCCAGTACGCGGTGTGCGACATCGAAGTGGAGCCGCTGCCGGAGGGCGCCGGATTCGAGTTCCTCGACAAGGTGGTCGGCGGGGCGGTGCCGCGGCAGTTCATCCCGAGCGTGGAGAAGGGCGTGCGCGCGCAGATGGAGAAGGGCGTGCATGCCGGCTACCCGGTGGTCGACATCAGGGTCACGCTGCTCGACGGCAAGGCGCACAGCGTCGACTCCTCGGATTTCGCGTTCCAGATGGCCGGGGCCCTGGCGTTGCGCGAGGCGGCCGCGGCGACGAAGGTGAGCCTGCTCGAACCCATCGACGAGATTTCGGTGCTGGTACCCGACGACTTCGTCGGCGCGGTGATGGGCGACCTGTCCGGTCGTCGCGGCCGGGTGCTCGGAACCGAGACCGCGGGCGAGCGCACGCTGGTCAGGGCGGAGGTGCCCCAGGTCGAGTTGACGCGCTACGCGATCGACCTGCGCTCACTGGCCCACGGGGCCGCGTCGTTCACCCGCACCTTCGCCCGCTACGAACCCATGCCGGAGGCCGCGGCCACCCGGATGAAGGCCACCGTCTGAACCGTCACGCCCCGCTCCCGAACCGCTGGGCGACGGCGCGGCGGTCCAGCGACCCTTTCGCGGTGTGGGGTAGCTCCGCGGCCTGCTGGAAACTGGCCGGCACCTCGAAGGGCGCGAGCCGGTCGCGGGCGAACGACTCCAGTTCGTCCGGGCTCGGTGCGACGGATCCCCGGGGGACGATCACCGCGGCCACCGTCTCGCCGTACAGCGTGTCGGGCATGCCGAAGACGGCCACCTCCAGCACGCCGGGATGGCTGCCGAGCACGCCCTCGACGCGTTCCGGGGAGATCTTCTCTCCGCCCCGGTTGATGAGTTCCTTGATCCGGCCGCGGATGACCAGCTCGCCGGCCGCCGACAGGGTTCCCAGGTCACCCGTGCGCAGCCACCCGTCGGTGAAATTGGCGGCGGTGATCGCCGGGTCGCCGAGATAGCCCCGGACCACGGTGGGGCCGTGCAGCCACACCTCGCCGACCTCCCCCGGCGGCACGGGCCGCCCGTCGGGCCCGACGACCCGGATCTCCGGCCCGGTCGACCGACCGACCAGACCCGGCGTGGCGGCGGGGTTTTCGGTGTGGCCGATCTCGGTCGTCGCCACCTGGTGGGTGGCCTCGGTCATGCCGAAGGCGCACACCACCGGGGCCGAGAAGGTGTCCTGCAGCGCCTGCGCCGTTTCGGCGGTGAGCGGGGCGCTGCAGCTGCGGATGAAGCGCAACGCGGGGTTGCCCGCTTGGTCGGTGCCGGCCCGCTCCAACAGGATTTGGTGAATCGTCGGGACCGCGGTGTACCAGGTGGCGCGGACGGCGTCGATGTCGTCCCAGAAGGTGTGCGCCGAGAACCGTCCGCGGGCGGGCAGCAGCACCGTGCCTCCGGACACCAGGGTCGCCAGCAGCGCGGCGAGCAGCCCGTGACCGTGGTAGAGCGGCATCACCGCCACGGTGGCGTCCCGGGGGCCGAGCCTGTATCCGGCGATGATGGCGTGCACCGAGCCGGCGATGTTGCCGCGGGTCCACGGAACCATCTTCGGCACCCCGGTGGTTCCGCCGGTGAACATGATCATGGCGTCGTCGTCTCGCAGGCCCTCCGGCGTCGAAAACTCTTGTGCGGGGCCGGCGGTGGTGTCCACGTCGACGGTCGGAGCACCGCCCGCGCCGCCGGGCGTCACCGCGAGTGGCCACCACGGCAGGTGCCGTCCCTCGTCGCCGGCGGGTGCCGCGCCGTCGATGAGGACCGCCCTGGCGCCCACGGCCTCGCTGCGAGCGCGCTGCTCCCCGACCGGTAGGGCCGGATCCAGCGGGACGGCGACCAGGCCGGCCCGGGAAGCCGCCAGCAGCCCGACGACGAACTCGGCGTTGCTTCCGGAGCGCAGGGCGACGCGGTCGCCCGGGCGCAGCCCGCCCCGGGCCAGCTGCCCCGCGAGGTCGTCGGCCAGCCGGAGCAGATCGCGGTAGCTGACCGGCACCCGATCGGAGGTGACGACCAGCGCGGGCGCCTCCGGGGATCGGCGCCCCGCCTCCTCGACCAGATCGGTGATGCGCGGCCCCGGTGTCTGGGCTGAGCCCGTGCCGCCGATGATCTCTTCCGGCCTCGTCGTCCTCATGCCGCGGTCCCTTTCGCCCTCGTCTCGATAAGCATCTGCTCGAACCATGCACGGCGGCCTTACCGCCCGTCCAATAGTGGTTCGCTCACGACCGATAATCCCTGACTATCGACGCCACCGAACCCCGCGCTGCCAGCGCCGATAGACGGCGTGAATCGCGGCATAGCGGCTCCGTCTTGGACACCAGTCGGGTGGCCGCGTCAGAGTAAGGACCGAGCCTTTACTTCAGCGGAACCACACGAGGAGTCGCCCCATGACCGCGTCCACGCGTTTGATCGACGGCTTCCATCTGGTGGTGGAGGCGCTCAAGGCCAACGACGTCGACACCATGTACGGGATCGTCGGCATCCCGATCACCGACCTGGCCCGCGTCGCGCAGGCAAAGGGAATCCGTTACATCGGCTTCCGCCACGAGGCCTCGGCCGGCAATGCCGCGGCCGCCGCCGGATTCCTGACCCGCCGGCCGGGCGTCTGCCTGACGACATCCGGACCCGGGTTCCTCAACGGATTGCCCGCGCTGGCCAACGCCACCGCGAACTGCTTCCCGATGATCCAGATCTCGGGGTCCAGCAATCGGGCCCTGGTCGATTTGCAGCGCGGCGACTACCAGGACATCGACCAGCTCAACGCCGCACGGCCGTTCGCGAAGGCGGCCTATCGGATCAGCCGGATCGATGACATCGGGCGCGGTGTCGCGCGCGCCGTCCGCACCGCGATCTCGGGCCGCCCCGGGGGCGTCTACCTCGACATCCCCGGTGACGTGTTGGGGCAGGCGATGGACGCCGCGGCGGCCGCGGACACGGTCTGGCGGATCGTCGACCCGGCGCCACGCCAGCTGCCGGCGCCCGATGCCGTCGAACGCGCACTTCAGCTGCTGGCGCATGCGCGGCGGCCGTTGATCGTGCTCGGTAAGGGCGCGGCATACGCTCAGGCGGACACTGTGATTCGCGAGTTCGTCGAGGCCACCGGGATTCCGTTCCTGCCGATGTCGATGGCCAAGGGGCTGTTGCCGGATTCCCACCCGCAGTCCGCGGCGGCCGCGCGCTCCCTGGCCATCGCCCGGGCGGACGTGGTCCTTTTGGTCGGCGCGCGGCTGAACTGGCTGCTGGGCCACGGAGATTCGCCTCAATGGTCCGCCGACACCCAGTTCGTGCAGGTCGACATCGCGCCGTCGGAACTCGACAGCAATCAGCCGATCGCGGCGCCCCTGGTCGGCGACATCGGCTCGGTGATGTCGGCGCTGCGCGAGCGCGTCGCCGCCCACCCGATCACGGTGCCCGCGGACTGGGCCGCGGAGCTGGCCGAGCGCACGGCCCGCAACGACGCCAAGATGCGCGAACGCCTGACCGAGGACCCACATCCCATGCGCTTCTACAACGCGCTCGCCGCGATTAGAGCTGTGCTGCAAGATAATCCGGACGTCTATGTGGTCAACGAGGGAGCCAACGCGCTGGACCTGGCCCGCAACGTCATCGGTATGGAGGCGCCGCGGCACCGGCTGGACACCGGAACCTGGGGCGTCATGGGCATCGGCATGGGTTATGCCATCGCCGCCGCCGTCGAAACGGGCCGGCCTGTCGTCGCGGTCGAGGGTGACAGTGCATTCGGCTTCAGCGGCATGGAAGTCGAGACGATCTGCCGCTACCGGCTTCCGGTGACCGTGGTCATCCTCAACAACGGCGGCGTCTACCGCGGCGACGAATCCCCCAACGGCCACGATCCGGCCCCCACCGTATTGAACGCCCGGGCGCGTCATGAGCTGATCGCCCAAGCCTTCGGCGGCAAGGGATATCACGTCACCACCCCGGCGGAATTGCGGTCGGCGCTGTCCGAGGCGATCGGCTCCGGGATGCCGTCGGTCATCGACTGCGAACTCGACCCCGCGGCGGGAGTGGAAAGCGGGCATCTGGCGAACCTGAACCCGACCAGCGCGGTCGGGGCCGGAAAGGTCAGTGCCGGAGGGTGATTCGCGACAGCTGCGCGTCGAAGAACTCGTTCAGCGACAGCTCCTCGGCGGAGGCCGCGAGCGCCCGGGCGATCGGTGATCCCGGTCCGGCGGAATTGGTGGCCAGGACGATGTCGGCCCTGAGCAGCGGATCCACCAGCTCCACCGCGCGGACCTCCGGTCCCAGCGGCGACGTCCACAACCAGGTGTGCGGGACGATGCACGCCCAATTTCCCGCGGCGACCTGAGCTAATAACGAGGCTACGGAGTCGGTTTCGACCTGCGGAGTCACTTCGATGGCGTGGTCGGCGAAGGCCTTGTCGATGATCTGGCGATCCCGCATGTCGGGGCTGAGCAAGGCCAGTGGCAATTGCGCCGCCTCCGGCCAGGTCATCGTCGGCGCGGCGGATCCCAGCATGTCCGCGGGCGACAACAGCACGTAGTGCTCTTGGTACAGCGGCACCAGGTTCATGTCGTGCGCCTCGTCGGGCGCCGCGTGCACGATCGCGGCGTCCAGTTCGAATTCGCGGAGCCGCCGGTACAGTTCGCTGCCCGCCAGCCGGGAAAGGATGTGCACCTTCGCCAATGGGTGCGCCGAGCAGAACGCCGAGAGCACCAAGGAGGCCGTAGTGGAGGCGGTGGGCACCGTGCCGAGGCGCAGCATGCCGGTGATGCCCGAGCGCACCGCGTGCACCTCGGCCTTGAAGGCGTCGTGCTCGGCGAGAATCCGCCTGGCCCACACCACCAACCGCTCCCCTTCGGGTGTGAGGCCCTCGAAGCTGTGCCCGCGGTTGATCAGCGTGACGTTCAGTTCGCGCTCCAGCTTGGCGATCGCGGCGGACAGCGCGGGCTGCGACACGAAGCACTTTTCGGCGGCCCGGGCGAAGTGGCGCTCCTGCGCGACCGCAACAAAATACTCCAGCTGTCGGAAGAGCACCCGCACCTCCTCGGCCCAGGGAGTTTCGCTGAGGCTAACGTCTTCCCGGCTCGCCAGCCAGTCCCGCGAGCCGATGACCGGATCGTGTTCGTGCTGCCCGGCGAATCGCCAAATGTTTGCTGAAAGTGGCAATGCAGGAACAGCCGGTAGAATACGGTTGTGTCAATCGCACCATCTCGAAGGGCGGGCGCTATGCGTCGAGGTGTTCGTTATCTGTCTGTTATGGTCGCGATCACGGCGATCGGCCTCATCGGATCGACCGGCCGTAGCCACGCTTCCATCCCCGCACCGCAACCCGCCCCCTCGGTTGCCTCGGTTTTGCCGGCTAACGGTGCGGTGGTGGGCGTCGCGCATCCGGTCGTGGTGACGTTCACGGCGCCGGTCGGCGATCGCGCCGCCGTCGAGCGGTCCATCCACGTCGCCTCGCCGAGCAACACGCCCGGACACTTCGAGTGGGTCGAGGACAACGTCGTGCAGTGGGTGCCCGACCGGTACTGGCCCGCGCACACCCACGTGTCGGTCGGTGTTCAGGCCCTGACGACGGGCTTCGACACCGGAGACGCGCTCCTCGGTGTCGCCAGCATCTCCGCGCACACGTTCACCGTCAGCCGTAACGGCGAAGTGCTGCGCACCATGCCCGCCTCGATGGGCAAGCCCAGCCGGCCCACGCCGATCGGCAATTTCACCGCCCTGGAGAAGCAGCGCACGGTCGTCATGGACTCGCGGACCATCGGGATCCCGCTCAGCTCGCCCGAGGGATACAAGATCACCGCCCAGTACGCCGTGCGCGTCACCTGGAGTGGCGTCTATGTGCACTCGGCGCCCTGGTCGGTCGACTCCCAGGGCTACGCCAACGTGAGTCATGGTTGCATCAACCTGAGTCCCGACAACGCCGCCTGGTACTTCAACCAGGTGAACGTCGGCGATCCCATCCAGGTCGTCGCCTGACGCCGGATCCCGCGCCGCGCATACGGCGCATTCGACGCCGGTGTGACGACGGTCACAACGTTTGAACGGAAGACTGGCCCGCGGCGGTGAGTTCTCGGTAGACGAGGATCCGAAGCGGGAGGCTGGCGATGACGGGTGAAGCGAAGCGAGAGTCAGCCCTTGCGGGTTCGAGCGGTACGGCGCGGGAACGGGTGGCCGATCGCATCCGCAGGCTCGACGCCGTCGACGAACAGTTCCGCACCACCAAGCCGGACACCGCGGTTCAACAGGCGGCGCGCGAGCCGGGGCTTCGCCTCCCGCAGATCCTGCAGACCTTCATCGAGGGCTATGCCGATCGGCCGGCGCTGGGCTGGCGGGCGCGCTCGCTGGTCACCGATCCCGCAACCGGCCGCACCACGGCGCAGCTGCTGCCCCGGTTCGACACTCTCAGTTATCGCGAGCTCTGGGCCAACGTCGCGGCGATTGCCAGCGCCTGGCGCGGCGACGCCGCCGACCCGGTGGCGCCCGGAGATTTCGTCGCCACAGTCGGTTTCGCCAGCGCCGAGTACCTGACCCTCGACCTGGTCTGCGGGTATCTCGGGCTGGTGGCGGTGCCGCTGCAGCACAACGCGGCGGCGTCGCGGTTGCAGCCGATCGTCACCGAGGTCGAGCCGCGGGTACTCGCGGCGGGCGCGGGCTACCTCGACCTCGCCGTCGAGGCGGCGCTGGGCAGCGCGTCGTTGCGGCGCTTGGTGGTTTTCGATTACTCCCCCCAAATCGACGATCAGCGCGAGGCTTTGGAGCGCGCGCGGGCGAAGCTGTCCGCCGCGGGGATGACGGTGACGATCGAGACGTTCGACGAGCTGATCGGGCGCGGCCAAACCCTGCCGCCCGTGCCGGCGTACAGCGGTGGCACCGACGAACGCCTCGCCATGATCATGTACACGTCGGGCAGCACCGGACTGCCCAAGGGCGCCATGTACACCGAGCGCATGCTGTGCAAGCTGTGGACCAACGAGCTGATGCCCGAGTTCGCGGACACGCCCGTGCTGAACGTCAACTTCATGCCGCTCAATCACCTCGGCGGCCGGATACCGCTGTCGACCGCGTTCCAAGCGGGCGGCACCAGTTACTTCGTTCCCGAGAGCGACCTGTCCACGCTGTTCGAAGACTGGAACCTGGTGCGCCCCACCGAGATGGGGCTGGTACCGCGGGTCGCGGAAATGCTGTACCAGCGTTACCAGAGCGCCGTCGACCGGCGCGTCTCCCGGGGAGCCGACGCGGAGTCCGCCGGCGCCGAGGCGCGGACGGAGCTGCGCGAGCAGGTGCTGGGTGGACGCATCGTCACCGCCTTCTGCGGCACGGCGCCCCTGGCCGCCGAGATGCGGAGTTTCGTCGAGACCTGCCTGGGCGTGCACGTGCTCGACGGCTATGGCTTGACCGAGGTCGGGATGGTGACCAAGGACGGCAGGATCGCCCGGCCCCCGGTGCTGGGCTACAAGCTCGTAGACGTTCCGGAGCTGGGCTACTTCCTTACGGACAAGCCCTTTCCGCGGGGTGAGCTGCTGGTCAAGTCGCTGACCGCCACGCCCGGATACTTCAAGCGCCCGGACGTCACCGCCAATGCCTTTGACGCACAGGGCTATTACCGGACCGGGGACGTGATGGCCGAGCTGGAGCCGGACCGGCTGGCCTATGTCGATCGGCGCAACAACGTATTGAAGCTGGCCCAGGGCGAATTCGTGGCCGTCGCGCGCCTGGAGGCGGTGTTCAGCAGCGCGGCCCTGATCCGCCAGATCTTCGTCTACGGCAACAGCGAACGCCCTTACCTGTTGGCCGTCATCGTGCCGACCGCCGACGCGCTGGAACGATTCGCCGACGATGCGGACGGGCTCAGGGCTGCGCTGGGTGAATCACTGCGCCAATCGGGGAAACTCGCCGAGCTGCAGTCCTATGAGGTGCCGGTCGACTTCCTCGTCGAATCCGAACCGTTCAGCGAGGACAACGGGCTGCTGTCGGGAGTGGGCAAGCTGCTGCGGCCAAAGCTCAAGGAGCACTATGGCGACCGGCTCGAGCAGTTGTACGCGGACCTGGCGGACAACCGGGCGACCGAGCTGCGGGCGCTGCGCGAGGGCGCGGCCGACCGTCCGGTGATCGACACGCTGGTGAGCGCCGCCGAGGCGCTGTTGGGCCTGGCGGGCGGCCGGCCGGACCCGGCCGCGCTGTTCATCGAACTGGGTGGAGATTCCCTGTCGGCCTTGACCTTCTCCAACCTGCTGCAGGACGTCTTCGATGTCGAGGTCCCGGTGGGAATGATCACCGGCCCGGCGACCAGCCTGGGTCAGCTCGCGGAATACGTCGCGGCCGAGCGCACGTCGGGGTCGCGCCGGCCGACTTTCGCCACGGTGCACGGGCGGACCGCCACCGAGGTCCGCGCGGCCGACCTGACCCTGGACAAATTCATCGACGCCGAAACCCTTGGCGCCGCGGCGCGCCTGCCGCGTGCCGCGGGCACGCCGCACACGGTCCTGTTGACCGGCGCCAACGGCTACCTCGGCCGCTTCCTGTGCCTGGAATGGCTGGAGCGCCTCGCGGAGACGGGTGGAAAGCTCGTCTGCATCGTCCGCGGCGTGGATGCCGCGGCGGCCGCCACGCGACTGGAGGACGTCTACCGCAGCGGTGATCCCCGCCTGCTCGAGCGGTTCCGCGAGCTGGCGGCCGACCATCTCGAGGTGTTCGCCGGCGACATCGGTGAGCCCGGCCTGGGACTGGACCGCCCGGCATGGGACTTCCTCGCCCGCAACGTGGACCTGATCGTGCACCCGGCGGCGCTGGTCAACCACGTCCTGCCCTACGACCAATTGTTCGGTCCCAATGTCGTTGGCACCGCGGAGGTTATCCGCCTGGCGATCACCGAACGTGTCAAGCCGGTAAGCTATCTGTCGACCGTGGCGGTGGCCATGTCCGTGGCAGAGTTCACCGAGGACGGCGACATCCGCTCGTCCAACCCGGTGCGGCCGATCGACGACACCTACGCCAACGGGTACGCCAACAGCAAGTGGGCCGGCGAAGTGCTGCTGCGGGAGGCGCACGACCTTTGCGGGCTGCCCGTCGCCGTCTTCCGGTCCGACATGATCCTCGCCCACAGCCGCTACGCCGGCCAGCTCAACGTCCCGGATGCGTTCACCCGCTTGATCTTCAGCTTGCTGGTCACCGGCATCGCGCCGACGTCCTTCTACCAGGCCACCGACACCGGCGGCCGGGCGGTCGCCCACTACGACGGGCTGCCGGCCGATTTCGTGGCCGAAGCGGTGACCGCGCTCGGCGAGCAGATCGCCACCGTCGCCGAGGATGCGGCGGCTACCGAGACGTTTCGCTCCTACGATGTGATGAACCCGCACGACGACGGCGTCTCCCTGGACGTGTTCGTGGATTGGCTGATCGCCCGGGGCCACGACATCCGGCGCATCGACGATTACGACGAGTGGCTCGGCCGGTTCGGCACCGCGCTGCGGGCCCTGCCCGACCGGCAGCGCCAACATTCGGCGCTGCCCTTGCTGGACGCCTACCGGAAGCCGGAGAAGCCGCTGCGCGGCGCCCCGGCCCCGACCGAGGTCTTCCGTAGGGCGGTCCGGGCGGCCAAACTCGGTGCGGACAACGACATCCCGCACCTGACGGCGGACTTGATCGAAAAGTACGTTCTCGACCTGAGACTGCTCGGCCTGCTGTAGCCGCGACGGGAGGAGATCGACATGGCAGCTGCGGCGGCGCGCGCCGTACGGTTCGACCGGTACGGGGGGCGCGAGGTGTTGTACGTGGCCGAAGTCGACATGCCCACCCCGGGACCCGGCGAGGTGGTCGTCGAGGTCCGCGCCGCCGGGATCAACCCCGGCGAGGCCGCCATCCGCTCGGGCGCCATACACGAGAGGTTCCCCGCCACCTTTCCGTCCGGTGAGGGCAGCGACCTGGCCGGCATCGTGACCGCGGTGGGCCCGGGGGTTACCGAATTCTCTTTGGGCGACCAGGTTTTGGGGTTCAGCTTCCGCCGGTCCAGCCACGCCACCCATGCCGCGGTTCCGGTCGGCCAGCTGATCCACAAGCCGCCCCAGCTCAGCTGGGAGATCGCCGGCTCCCTCTACGTCGTCGGTGTGACCGCGTACGCAGCCGTCCGGGCGGTGGCAGCGCGGCCGGGGGACACGGTCGCCGTGTCGGCGGCGGCGGGTGGCGTGGGCGGCCTCGTCGTGCAACTTCTGGTGCTGCGGAGGGCGCGGGTGCTCGGCATCGCCGGACCCGACAACGCCGACTGGCTGCGCGCCCGCGGCGTCACCCCGATTCCCTATGGCGACGGGCTGGCCGAACGGCTGCGCGAGGCGGCACCGACCGGGATCGACGCGTTCATCGACCTCTTCGGACCCGGCTACGTGCAGCTCGCCGTCGACCTGGGCGTCGCGCCCGACCGGATCGACACCATCATCTCGTTCCAGCAGGCCGGCGAGGTCGGCGCAAAGACCGAAGGCAGCGCTGAGGCGTCGACCCCGGAGGTGCTCGCCGAAATGGCCCGGCTCGTGGTCGACGGCGCCATCGATTTCGAAATCGCGGCCACCTATCCGCTGGATCGGGTCGCCGATGCCTACGAGGAACTGGAGAAGCGGCATACCCGCGGCAAAATCGTTCTGCTGCCCAACGATTCAGAGTGATGCGGCCGGGCCCACGACACCGGCCTGCACGAGCTTGACGACCACCAACGCGACCGCCAGCACCAGGTAAGCCCGCAGGGTGAAAAGCCCCGCCCGGCGAATCGGCGACATGGCCGGGCGGGCCAGGCCGGCAAGGCTCGGGGTCTGCCACTCCATCCGGTCCTGGCGGCGGATGGCGCGGCGTTCGGCGCGCGTGAGTGTCGGGGCGTCATCGAGCTGGTCGACCTGTTCGGGGTCCAGGCCACCCCCGAGCGTCCGCACGACGGCTTCCGCGTCACGCAGCCCGGAATACCGCCGGCCGGCGATGATCACGGCGGCACCACCGCCGACGCCGATGGCCGCGCCGACGGCGAGGCCGGCCTCGATGGTGGAGGTCGGCAGGCCCGGGAAGAACGTGGTCGCCGTCAACGCCAGCGACAGCAGCACCAACGCCCACACGATCGTCCACGCAACGATGTTCTGCCGCACGCTGTTTGCCCACGGACCCAGCAACGCCCGGTCGTTGCACAGCAGCACGAGGAAGACCGTTGCCGAAGGCAGCAGGACACCGGCGAGCGCCTGCACACCCTGAGTCACCAAACCGAGGATGTGGTCGGGGCTGAACGCAACCGCGGCGGACACCGCGAGCAGCAGGGCGTAGCCGCCGTAGAACAGCGGGGCCTCGCTGATCTTCCAGTGCAGGGAGTGCCGCCTGCCCATCGCGTCGCCGATGGCATAGGTGGTCGCCAGCCCGATGGCGTTCGCCCCGATCAGCGAGGCGTCGAGCAGGATGATCGCGAACAGCGTCCCGACCGTGCCGCCGAGGTGTTGGGACAGTTCGGCCGCCACCGCACCGGCATCGGTGAAGTGGCCCGCTCCGGCCGTGCCGGCCAGACCGAATGCAGTGACGGCCATCAGCGCCGTCGCCCCGACCATTACCACGACGATCCCGATCACCAAATCCGCTCGGGCGTAGGGCATCCAGCGAGCGGTGATGCGCTTGTCCACCACGTTGGACTGCTGGAAGAACAGTTGCCAGGGCGCCACCGTGGTGCCCACGATCGCGATGATCAACAGCAGCACGGTGGAATTGACACCGCTCGTGAAGCGCGGGATCAGGCCGCCGGCAATCCCTTTCGCCGTCGGATGCACCAGCAGCACCATCGGGATGACCAGCACGTTCACCGCGATCAGCAGGAACATCAGCCCCTCCCAGCGGCGGAACGACCCCCCGGCGACCACCGCGAACAGCAGCACGGCAGCGGCCGGGATCGCGATCAGCTTGGGGCAGCCCAGGAACCCGAGCGCCAATGCGACGCCGATGAATTCGGTGACTATGGTTAAGGCGTTCAGGATCAGCAGGTCACCGACGCTGAACGCGCCCCAGAACCTGCCGAAGCGCTCGAAGATCAGCCGCGCGTGGCCGACTCGGGTGACCGCGCCGAGTCGGAGCACCATCTCCTGGTTCACGTAGAGCACCGGAATCAACAGCGCCAGCGTCCACAGCAGCGCCATCCCGTAGTTCTGCCCGGCCTGTGCGTAGGTCGCGACGCCGCCGGCGTCGTTGTCCCCCACCATCACGATCAACCCGGGACCGCTGATGACCAGCAACGTGCGCAGGCGGCGCCAGCGACCGCCGGATGCGCCGGCGCCGTCACGCCCGATACGGCCGAACGCCCCGACGATGTCGCCGGGGTGGGCGGCGCCGGGATGCGTTGGCGCGGCGGCGGTGACGGCGCCGACGGCCTCGGATGAGACTGCGGTCATGGGGTCCTCGGGGAACCCGTCACCGGTGGGCGCCGGTCGAAGGGTGTCCGCCCAGCGAGGCGGTGACTACCGCGATCGGCATCCGCGACACGTACAGGTTTGCCCGCTCCTGGGGCGTCAGGACGGTCCGCCCGTGCACCTTGGTGGCCCACAGCCGCGCCGACCGCAGCCACGAACGTCCCCGCCCCCCGGTCCGAGCGGTGAGACGGTGTGTGACAACAAAAGCCATGATCTTCTCCTTGCGGGAGTTCCGATCGGCTCAGCTCGAGGCACCCGGCGGGGACGAGCGCGCCGCTCGACGCGCACGAATGACCGAGTGTCCGTGAAAGCTCAGGCGGCAGAAGGAATGCCGGAACCGGATCGGGACAAGACGGATTTCGGATAGGGACTATCGCCCGGACTCATCTCGCCCTCACCTCCTCACGGCCGCGACACACGCGGGTGTCATCACCTGTCACCTGAACGAGAGAAGGGCGAATGCCGGCGACGTGCCGCCGGTCGCACCCCTCTCGTCGGAGCTTCGGCACTGCACGGCGTATCCGGAACTTCGTCCAGAAGCCACTTGGGCTCAACCCTTGGGTCCGGGAAGAGCTGTCCTGACCCGGGGCGTCTCTCGACGTTCGGGGTCAGTGGCCTGTGTCCATGCAGACGCCTCACCTACCGAGGTGCTTGCGAAACCCTTTGTACACCCCGGCCCGGGGCGCGTCAAACTCATTCGCGTAACCGTTGCGGCAGCTCACCGCGATCATCAGCTGCGCGGGACCGCTCGCGCGCCGCCCGCGCCCTACCCTCGACAGCATGGCCAATACTCTGCAAGATCCGAAGGTTGCATCCGTCCTCGACCGCATGTACACCGAAGCGAAGAACCAGATGTCGCTGTTGCGCCAGCGGCATGGCGATTTCGACCGGCCGATGACGGCGCAGGAACGCGCCGACGCCATGAGCGAGTTCTACATCCCGGTCACACCCGAAGCGGGCCGGCTGCTGTACGCGCTGGTGCGGGCGACCCGCCCGGCGACGGTCGTCGAGTTCGGGATGTCGTTCGGCATCTCCGCCGTGCACCTGGCGTCGGCGGTGCGCGACAACGGCTCCGGCCGGGTGGTGACGACCGAGCTCAACGAGGCCAAGATCGCCGCGGCGAAAACGACATTCGCGCAGACCGGCCTGGACGACATGATCACCGTCCTCGAAGGGGATGCGCTGGCCACGCTGGCGGGCCTGGACGGGCCCGTCGACTTCGTCTTGCTGGACGGCTGGAAGGACCTGTATCTGCCGGTGCTCGAGCTGCTCGAACCGCGGCTGTCGACCGGGGCGTTGGTGGTTGCCGACAACACCAGCGCCGCCGACACGCAGCCCTATCTCGACCGGGTGCGCGATCCCGGGAACGGCTACGTCAGCTTCAACTTCGGAGTCCGGGAGGGCGACAGCATGGAGATCAGCTGCCGCACCGGCGATTAAGGCTTAGCGCAGGGATTCCTCCAGCCACGGCGTCAACCACTTCACCCCTTCGGGGGTGAGGTGGACGCCGTCGCTGCGCACCTTGATGCCGTCGACCTTGGCGGTGTAAACGCCGTCCGGACAGAGCTTTTTGTTCAAGTCGAGGATTTGCACGCCCGGGTGGTGGGCAACGGTCTTGCGCAGCATGGTGTTCCACAGATTGACCCGGTCCGGTTGGTCTTCGGGATACAGCCGGCCGTCCGGCTTCTCGCCGCCCCGGCTGTAGGGGACGGTGGCCACCACCACTCGAACGCCGTTGGCGCTCACGATGTTCAGCGCCCGCTCCAACTCGCCGTTGAGGTAGGCATCGAAGGTGGGATCACCGATGTGGGTCCATTGCCCCTCGTTCACCCGGTCGACGGTTTCCCAGCGGCCGATGATCAGCAGCGCGACGTCCGGCTGGTCCTGGCTGACCTGCGCCGACCACCGAATCGGCCAGCCGTCGCACGCCGGCCGCTGCTCGAGGGTCTCGCCGATGTACCGGTACGGCGTGCCGCGCACCAGGCTGCAGCCGATCACGGTGTGGTCGAGGAACGCGAAACCCGGCGTCGGCGGCAGGTAGTGCATCCACGTCCACCCGATCGAATCGCCGAACACCGAAACGGTGAAGGGCCGGTTGGGATCGCGGGGCCCGGCGGGGCGGCCGCCGCCCGGAGGTGACGGGGACACCGCGGCGACCGCCGAGACGCCCGGCGGCAGGCCGACCTCACGCAGGCCGGGCCCGGTGCCCACCGGAACCACCAGCAGGGTCACCGCGGCGGCGCTGGCCACCGTGGCCGCCGCCAGCGGCAGCAGCGGCACCCGCGCCGGCCGCCAGCGCCGGATGGGTTGCTCGATCAGCCACCACGACGCCGCGGCCAGCACCACCGTCGCGCCGCACCGGGCGGCGAACAGGGGCAGCCCGGTCCAGCCGGTGCGCTCGCCGTTGAGCACCAGAAAGATTGGCCAGTGCCACAGATAGACGCCGTAGGAGATGGTGCCCAACCACACCAGGGGTGGCACCGCCAGGATGCGGGCGGCCACGCCGCGCTGCTCCAGGGCGACCGGCGCCACCACGACGACGGACGCGATCGCGACCCCGATCAGCAGACCGTGGCGGAACTCGCCGCTGCTGCCGGTGGCGTAGTGGGTCGCGACGCCGAGCCCCGCCAGGCCGGCCAACGGCAACACGCGCGCGACGCGGCGGGCCCACCGGGTCCGGATCAGGCACCAGCCCCGGTTCAGCGAGGGCCAGTCGCGAACCAGCAGGGCCGCCGCCGCGGCGCCGGTCAGCAGCGCCTGCGCGCGGGTGTCGGTGCCGAAATACACGCGGTCGCGGGTGGTGTCGGTCACCATCACCATGGCGAGTGCGGCCGACGCGAGGGCGCCGACGGTGGCGATCGCGAACGTCGCGAACCGGACGCCGCCGACGGTCGCGCGGGTGAGGCGGCGCCTGGCCCGCGCGGCCAACAGCAGCGTCACCGCGATCAGCAGCACCGGCCAGACGAAGTAGTACTGCTCCTCCACCCCGAGCGACCAGGTGTGCTGCAGCGGCGAGGGCGGGGCACCCTGCGTGAAGTAGTCGGTCTTCTGGGCGACGAACCGCCAGTTGGCCATCCACACGAACGCCGCGATCGCGTCGTCGCGCAGGCCGGTGAGGGATCGCTCGGGCAGGAGTTGGCGGGCCGCGGCTACCGTGAGCACCATCAACACCAGGGCGGGCAGCAGCCGCCGCGCGCGGCGAATCCAGAAGCCGGCCAGCTCGATACGCCCGGTGCGGCCCAATTCGTCCAGGAGCAGCGAGGTGATCAGGAATCCGCTGAGCACGAAGAACACGTCGACACCGATGAATCCGCCGCCAACACCCGGGATGCCGCCGTGGCCGAGCAGCACCAGCGCGACCGCTATCGCGCGTAACCCGTCGAGCGCTGGAATTCCGCTGCGCCGCTCCGGTTTATCCCAGATCGCCAGGCGACCGGCCCGCCGCACGGGCGCGACCCAGCGGGGCCGCCGAGCCCGACGAGCCGGCGCGGGATGGGCCCCGCCCGGCTCGGTGCTTGCTGTCAGCGCGCCGTAACTACCATCTCGCCCGGCGCCATGGTTGATGCCGATACGTCGCTGCCCCTCCTGTTGAGTTCAGCAAGCCAGCCTAGAGGCGCGGCCGCCGGATCGACCGGAGAGACACGCGAAGACGCGCTTCGCTTTTGGAAGGCGCCGCGCGTGCTATACGGGCCCGGCCGGCTTCACCTCGGCGTTCACATCGACGACGGCCAGGCCCAGTTCCTCGAGAACCTCCTGGGTGTCGGCGCCGAGCTCCGGCGCCGGGCCGGTGACACGTCCCGGTGTCCGGGAGAACCAGGTCGGCACGCCGGGGAACCGCACCGGGCCGTGTGGCGTGGGCACCGTCTCGAAGAAACCGACGGCGTTGAGATGCTCGTCGTCGAACAGGGTCGCCGGACTCGACAGCGGCGCGGCCGGTATCTGCAGTTCCCGGAACAAATCGAGCCACTCCTGGGTCGTCCGCTGCGCCATCGTCTCGGCCAGCAGTGCGTACACACTGTCGATCTGCCGCGCGCGCCGCTCGAGTGTGGCGTACAGCTCGCTCTCCCACGGGGGCCGCACCGCGTCCATGAAGGCGGCCCAGTGCTTGTCGTTGTAGATCAGCGCCGCGATGTAGCCGTCCCGGGTGCGGTACGGCCTCCGGTTCGGGGCCACCGTCCGTGGATACACCGCGGGGCCCAGCGGCGGGTCGAACATGGCGCCGTTGGCGTGTTCGACGAGCATGAACGACGCCATCGTCTCGAACATGCCGATTTCCACCTCTTGTCCCTCACCGGTGCGCTCGCGGTGGAACAACGCCATCATGGTGGCGTACAGCGCGGTCAGTCCGGCGACCTTGTCCGCCATGATGGTGCCGACGTAGCTGGGTTCTCCCGTCAACTGCTCCTGGACAAACGGCACCCCGCAGGCCGCCTGGATGGTGTCGTCGTAGGCGGGCAGGTCGCCGTTGGGGCCGCGCCGGCTGTAGCCGTAGCAGTTGGTGTAGACGATGGCCGGATTGATCGCCGCCACCTCGTCGTAGCTGAACCCCAGCCGGGCAACGGCTTTGGACCGCATCGAGTGGATGAAGACTTCGGCCCGTTCGATCAGCGCCCGCAACACGGCCTTGCCCGACTCCGACCGCAGGTCGATGGTGATGCCACGCTTGCCGCGGTTGACGTTGACGAAGACGCCGCCCATGCCGCGGGCCGGCCCCACCGACACGTAACGCGTGTCGTCGCCCTGCGGCGGCTCGACCTTGATCACGTCGGCGCCCATGTCGGCCATGATCTGCGTGCAATAGGGCCCCATCACCATCGCGGTGAGGTCGACGACGCGCACACCCGTCAGCGGGCCGCCGCGCCGGCCGGGACCGGCCGCACGACTAGGCATGGCGCGCAGCCTCCTTACGTGCCGCGGTTTCGAAGCTGTAGCGAATGTGGTCGCCGTGGCCGTCCGGAATGACCGGGAAGACCAGCGGCGCGGCCAGGTAGCGGACGGCGTCGATCTGCTCGGCCACGTCCTCGATCGACCACGACGGGCGGTGCACGCCGGGGGTTTCGGCGATCACCGCGCGGGCCACGCGACCGGCGATGGCGACCAGGATTTCCCCGGTGACCGGGCAGCTTTCGTGCGCCAGCAAGCCCACCACGGGCGCGACCAGCTCGGTGCCCATCGGCGGATAGGCCGAGATGTCCAGTCCCTCGGCCATTCTCGTCACCGCCGACGGCACGATCACGTTGCAGAGCACCCCCTCGGCGGCGCCCTCGAGCGCGACGACGTTGGACAGGCCGATCAGGCCCGCCTTGGCGGCGGCGTAGTTCGCGACGCCATGGTTGCCGTACAGGCCGCCGATCGAAGAGGTCAGCACGATGCGACCGTAGTGGGCGTCACACATGAGCGGGAAGGCGGGCCGCACCACGTGGAACGCGCCCCGCAGGTGGACGTCGAGGACGGCGTCGAAGTCCTCGTAGCTCATCTCCTTCAAGGAGCCGCGACGGACGTTGCCGGCGTTGTGGATCAGGACGTCGAGGCGTCCGTAGTTGTCCAGGGCGGCGTGGATGATCGCCTGGCCGCCCTGCGGCGTGGTGACCGATTCGGTGCACGCGACCGCGTCGCCGCCCGCCGCCCTGATCTCGCTCACCACGTCGTGCGCGGGACCGGCGTCGGCGCCGGCGCCGGTCAACGCGGCGCCGGTGTCGTTGACCACGACCTTGGCGCCCCGGGCGGCCAACAGCAGCGCATACTCCCGGCCCAGCCCCCTGCCGGCGCCCGTCACCACCGCCACCCGATCGTCGAACCTCAGTTGCGCCATCACGATCCCAGTTCTAGACCGTTCAGGTCGCCCTTGTCGCGCCATTCGGTCAGCAGGTCGCTGAACGCGTAGAACCCCGGCCCGTACGGTTCGCCAAGGTGGGAGCGGATGCCCTCGCCGCCGCCACCACCTTCGTTGTTGTAATAGCCCGGCGTGCACTCGGAGTCGAATTGGCTGTTGTCGATCGCCGTGTCCTTGATGGTTTGGCACCACTGGCCTTGGGCGGCCTCGCTGGGTTCGACGGTGGTCGCGCCGCGGGCCAGGGCCTCGGAAATGATGTAGGCGATGTGCTCGCCCTGCAATTCATAGTTGGCGGCGATGTTCGCCGAGATGCCCACCTGGGTGAACCCGGTGAAGAACTGGTTGGGAAAGCCGCGGCTCGTCATCCCGTGCAACGTCTGGTACCCGTCGTGCCAGTGGTCGAAGAGCGACACACCGTCGCGGCCTTCGATCGCGTCGATGGAATACCGCCGGCTGATCTCCGTGGTGATCTCGAAGCCGCTCGCGTAGATGATGCAGTCGACCTCGTACTCGATGCCGTTGGCCACCAGGCCCTTTTCGGTCGCCCGCTCGACACCCTTGCTGGTCGACACGTCGACCAGAGTCACATTGGGGCGATTGAAGGTCTGCAGGTAGTCGTCGTTGGTGGTCGGCCTCTTGCACAGGAACCGGTAGTAGGGCTTGAGCGCCTCGGCGGTCTCCGGGTCCTCGACCAGGCTGCCGACCCTGCGCCGCAGCCGCTCCATCACCTTGAAGTCTTCCTCGTCGCGGATGGCCATGAACTGCTCCGGCGTCATGGCGGCCGGGTCCTCCAGCGCGAGCACCCGCGCGGCGGTGTTGCGGCCCAGCTCGGTCCAGAAGTCACAGACCAGATCCGGCTGGCCCAGCGCCATCCCCTCGAAGGTCCAGGCATGGAAGTTGCGCTGCCGCTCCTTCTGCCAGCCCGGCTTCAGCGTGTTCACCCACTCCGGATCCGTCGGCGCGTTGTTGCGCTCGCCGACCGAGGACGGGGTGCGCTGAAAGACATAGAGCTGCTTGGCATGCCGGCCCAGGAACGGCACGATCTGGATGCCGGTCGCCCCGGTGCCCACCACCGCGACCCGCTTGTCGGCGAGCTTGTCCAGCCCGCCCGAGGTGTCGCCGCCGGTGTATTCGTAGTCCCAGCGCGAGGAGTGGAAGCTGTGCCCCTTGAAGTCGTTGATCCCCGGGATGCCGGGCAGTTTGGGCCGGTGGAACGGGCCGGAGGCCATCACCACGAAGCGGGCCCGGATGTCGTCGCCGCGGTCGGTGCTGATCCGCCAGCGCTTGCCGGGCTCGTCCCAGTGCAGCTCGCGGACCTGGGTCGAGAAGATCGCCGAGTCGTAGAGCCCGTAGTGCTTCCCGATGCGTCGGCAGTGGTCGTAGATCTCGGCGCCGTCGGCGAACTTCTTCGACGGGATGAAGTTCAGCTCCTCCAGCAGCGGTACGTAGCAATAGGATTCGTTGTCACACTGGATGCCCGGGTACCTGTTCCAGTACCAGACGCCGCCGAAGTCACCACCCAGCTCGATGATCCGGACGTCGTCGACGCCCGCCTTCTTCAGATAGGCGCCGCACAACAGGCCGCCGAATCCGCCACCGATCACGGCGACGTCGATGTCCGCCGAGATCGGATCACGCACCAACGGCGGTGAGTGCGGGTCGGTTTCGTAGTACCCCGCGAAGTCGTCGACCAGTTCGACGTACTGCTTGGATCCCTCCGGACGCAGCCGCTTCTCGCGCTCCCGGCGGTACTTTTCGCGTAGCGCCTCGAAGTCGACGTCGTTCGGGGTCTGCGACGGGGGGCAATCCGGGTTCGTCATGCCAGGGCGTTCTCCGGCAGCGCCGCGGCGTGCAGGGGTGCCTCCATCTTCTGAACGGCGGACAGCACCTCCCTGGCGAACAGCTCGGTGCTGGCCATCGCCTTGTCGTAGGGCATGGTGCCGAACTGGGGGACGATGGTCAGCTCGCAGAACGAGCACGCCTCCTGTGCGGCCTTGATGCGCGTGAAGATTTCCTCCGGTGTCCCGATGAGCAGGTTGGAGGCGTGGTAGCCCGGGGTCTTGGACGGCCCTTTGGCGTCACCGGTTACCGAGGAGGCGAGCACGGCCGTGGCGGTGGCCTCCCGGGCGGCGTAGGCCTCGTAGCCCTTGACGCCCTTGAAGTTCGAGGCGTCGGCGAAGCCGTAGTGCACGGTGACGTCGCGGTTGGCCGTCCAGATCCACTCCTCGGACTCCGCGGGATCGCCGGCTGTGCAGTACATGAACATCACGTTCTTCGGCTGGCAGGGTGACAGCCCCTCTTCCTTGCGGAACGTGTTGACCTTCTGCACTTCCCGTCCGGCGTCCTCGATCGGTTTGTTGCCGACGAAGAGCGGGACCATGCCGCGGCGCGCGAGTATCTCCAGTGACTCGGCCGTCGACGACGAGCTGTAGATGCGCGAAAAGAGGTCGTCGCTTCGCGGTTCGGGGCGCAGCGACATTTCGGGGACCGTGAAGATCTCGCCCTCGTAGGAGAACCGCTCCCCGGACAGCGCCAGCTGCAGGATGTCGAGGGTTTCGTTGAACCGCTGCCTGCTCTCCTCGCGGGGCACGCCGACGGCGTCGAACTCCCCCTTCGAGACTCCACGGCCGATCCCGATCGTGGTGTACCGGCCCTTGGAGAGGATGTCGAGGTAGGCGATCTGGTGCGCGAGCCGAACGGGATGCCACCACGGCGCGACGACGACGAAGGTGCCCAGGCCGACCCGCTCGGTGCGCCCAGCGAAGTAGCTCAGTGCCTGAATCGGGTTGGGCGTCATGCCATATGGCGTCCCGCAGTGTTCCGGCATCCAGATGCCGTCGAACCCGAGCGGCTCGGCCAGGTCGGCGATGGCGAGCGTCGCCTGCACGCATTCCCAGTCCGGCGTCGCGGGCGGCCGGCCGAAGTCGTGGGCGAGGACGCGCTCCCAGTCGTGCGAGTTGTGCGCGCCGAAACCAAGATTGACCTTCATCGTTGTATCTCCGTCGCTAACTTTTTCGGGGCACCGGTGCCCATATACCGGGCGAGGTTGCGGTGCAGGTTGGCGGTGCTGCGTTCCATGTACGGGTTGGGCTTGGGGCCGCGGAAGCCGTAGGACTTCATGCCCTGCTGGACGGCGGCCATATTTGAGAAGTCCTGCGGCAGCACGCTGCGCCAATTCGGGTCCTCCGGCGGTGCGTACACCCATTCTGTCTGCGGCGCTTCGCCTTTGGCGTAGAGCTCGTAGCACGAGGCCTCGAATACGCATTTGTCCGGGTCGTAGCCGAACGGCCTGGCGCTGTAGCACAGCGCGGTGGTCAGGCCCTGCCCGATCTGGAAGTTCGGGAAGATCTGCCACGCGGTGCCGCTCTTGGCCAGGTGTTCGGGATCGATGGTCGGCCACACCACGCCCCGGGCGGCGTCGTCGCGCCGCGCCGAGGACAGCCAGTGCTCGAGCACACGGCCGGCGGGGGTGTCCTCGGGCAATTCGTCGACCAGCCGGCGCGCCGCTTCCACCAGGGTCCTGGTGGTGGTGGCGTTGGTTTCCTCCAGCGTGTAGATCTGCATCTCGGCCGTCGAAATGCGCGGATCGGCACCGGTTCCCAGCCGGATCTTCGACTTCGTCTCCTCCAGCCCCTCGGGCGCGTCGTAGCCGATGTTGCTGTGTTTGCCCTGCGCCATCGCCCAGCCGCGGAAGTTGCCGAACCTGTTGAACTGCGGGTGCGTGGTGGCCACGTGGTAGGTCTCGTTGAAGGCCTCCATGGCGACCTTCCAATTGCAGTCGAAATGAAGCCATTTGCGCCATTTGCAGCGCATGTCCTGCAGGCGGAACGGATCGAGCATGGTGGCGGCGGGTTCGAGGTAGTCCCGCAGCGGCTCGCAGGCCGGGTTCATGTTGATCCAGATCCAGCCGCCCCAGGTGTCGACGTGGACCGGCGCCAGGTGGGTGTTCTCCGGGGTCAGGGCACCCTGCCAGTCTTGCCTTTCCGGCACGTGGGTGCAGGCGCCGTCCCGGTCATACGTCCAGCCGTGAAACCCGCACACGAACGATTTCTTGTGTCCGCAAGCGTTTCTCGCGCCGGCCGGGGTGTCGACCAGCCGGCGGCCGCGATGCATGCACACGTTGTGGTGGGCCTTGAGCGTGTCGGCTCCGGTGCGGATCACGACGACGGAGTCGTCGAGGATGTCGTAGGTGAGATAGCTGCCGACGCTGGGCAGCTCTTCCACGCGGCCGACTTGCTGCCACACCTTGCGCCATAGCCTGTCGCGCTCGGCGCGCACGTATTCCTCGGAGAGGTACGCCTCCACCGGGATGGTGACCGGCTCGGTCAGTTCGTCGGCCGCGCCGTTCTGTGTCATCGGGCCCCTCGCTTCCTACCCGTCCCAGCGGGTGATCGCCGCGCGGAATGATTCGTCTTTGAGGAACAACGAGGTGTTGTCGGCGCCCAGGTGCCCCCACCTGAGGTTCAATCCGCCGTCCACCAGCAGCGTCTGTCCGGTGATGTAGCTCGACAGGTCCGACAGCAGGAACAGGACGGCGCCGGCCACCTCCGCGGGCCGCCCGCGGCGACCCATCGCGATGGCGCGGCGGTCCCGCTCGGCGTCGGAGTCGACGTAGGCGCCCGACGCCGGCGTCTCGGTGACCCCCGGCGCGACGGCGTTCACGCGGATCGGGGCCGCCCCGTCCGCGAGTTCGAGCGCCATCGTGCGTGTCGCCGCGACGATGGCGGCCTTGGCCGTGCCGTAGGCGATGTGGAAGGGCGCGGTGTTCATCCCACTGATCGACGAGATCGACACGATCGAGCCCTGGCGGCCGCGGTGCTTCAGCTCCGCGGCCACGGCCTGGCTCATGAAGAACATCGTCTCCAGGTTGCGGGCGAACAGTTCTCGCCAGTCGCCGCGGGTCACCCGGGTCGACGGCATCCATGTCGAGGGATCCGCGCCGCCGGCGACGTTGACCAGTCCGTGGAGTTCACCGTCCGCGCGCCGCACGGCGTCGATCGTGGTTCGCACGCCGTCTTCGGTGGAGGCGTCGGCCACGACGGGCACCACCGAGAGCCCCGCGGTGAGCAGCGGCCCCAGGTGGCGATCGAGGTTCTCCCGCCCGCGGCTCACCGCGATCACGGTCGCCCCGGCCTCGGCGACCATGCGGGTGACCGTGGTGCCGATGCCGCCCCCGGCCGCGCCGGAGACCACGACGATGCGCCCATCCAGGCTCAGTAGGTCACCTGTCATCGAATCACGTAATTGTCCGGACAAGATAACGATGTGCACTCATCAGAGAGCATGATTCTCCGCGGTACCGCGATGCGTCAAGGGGCCCGATAAATACTGCAGCGCCTATTGTCTGGACCAACGGCGCGTTGCTACCGTGCGAGCGTGATGGCCGGATCGTCGCCGCCCCAGTGCCGCTATACCGCCGAACGGGACCCGCGCGCCGCCGACGGCTGGAGCCTCACCCGCCTGACACCCCCGAGCCGGCTGTTCGGTGCGAACGGCTTACGCACCGGGCCGGACGGCCGGATCTACATCGCCCAGGTGACCGGCAGCCAGATCAGCGCGCTCGACCCGGCGACCGGCCGGCTGGACGTCGTCAGCGCCAAGGGTGGCGAGATCATCGCCCCCGACGACGTCGCGTTCGACCCGAACGGCAACCTGTTCGCCACCGAAGTCATGGACGGCCGGGTGAGCGTGCGTGATCCGGCGGGCCGCAGCCGGGTGCTGCGCGACGACGTGCCGTCGGCCAACGGCATCACCTTTCACGGGCAGCGGCTGTTCATCGGCGAGTGCCGCGAGGGCGGCCGCCTGCTCGAGCTCGACCCGGCCGGCGGCGCGGCGCGAGTGCTGCTCGAGAACGCGCCGTCGCCCAACGCCATGGAGGTCGGGCCCGACGGCATGCTGTACTTCCCGCTGATGGGCGCCAACGAGATCTGGCGTATCGCCCCCGACGGCGGGGAGCCCGAACGCGTGGCCGTCGATCTCGGCGTCCCCGACGCGGTGAAGTTCGATTCCCGCGGGCGCATCGTGTCGACCCAGGTGCACAGCGGTCAGGTGCTGCGCATCGATCCGCGCACCGGCGAACGGACCGTGCTGGCAACGTTGAATCCCGGCCTGGACAACCTCACCTTCGTCGGTGAGCGGCTGTTCGTCTCCAACTTCACCGGCGAGATCACCGAGATCCTCGGCGACGGCCAGACCCGAACAATGCTGCCGGGCGGGCTCAATTGGCCGCTGGATCTGGCGGTGGGCGCCGACGGCAACCTCTACATCGCCGACGGGACGTACTTCTATGTGCTGTCGCCCATCAAACCCGGCGACGATCGCGAGCGCGGCGCAGCCGGGCGAAGCGGGTCGGCGCCCATCGGACCCGGCGACGATCGCGAGCGCGGCGCAGCCGGGCGAAGCGGGTCGGCGCCCATCGGACCCGGCTCTCTGCGCACTGTCGGGATGCTGTTCAGCCCCGGCTACCCGGGGTTCCTGCGCGGCCTGGCCGCCGTCGCCGACGGCGAGTTCGTCGTCACCACCTCCAACGGCCAGGTGGCTCGCTACCGGCCGGGTGACAACGAAAGCGTGGTACTGGCAGACGGTTTCGACCAGCTCTACGGGGTGGCGGTCACGCCGGGAGGAGCCGTGGTCGCGGCCGAACTGGGCGCGGGCCGGGTGCTGTCCATCGGCGCGGGCACCGTCGCGGTGATGGCCACCGGGCTCAGTGAGCCGGTCGGCGTGGCCATCGCCCCCGACGGGGCATGCCTGGTGTCCGAGGCGGGCGCGGGGCGGGTGGTCCGGCTCGGCGGGGCCGGCAATGCCGTATGGGACGGCCTGCAACGCCCCCAGGGCATCCTGGTCCGCGACGGGCAGCTCTATGTCGTCGACGCGGGTGCCAAGGAGTTGGTCGCCTTCGACCTGGACACCGGGACCCGCCGGACCATCGCGTCGGGCCTGCCGGTGGGTGCCCCGCCGGGGGTGACGCCCAAGCCGCTGCGCGGCATGCCGCCCTTCTCCGGGCCGCAGGGTCCGTTCGCCGGCCTCGCGGCCGGGCCCGACGGCACGCTGTATGTCTCGGCGGATGCCGACGGGAGCGTGCTGGCCGTGCGACGGGAAGGTTAAGGGGACGAGATGCCAGAAGCCAGAGTCGTCGATCACCGGTACCTGCAGGTCGCCCGCACGTTGCGCAAGGAGATTGTGGAGGGCGTCTACCCGGTGGGGTCCCAATTGCCGACCGAACACGAACTCTGTGAACGATTTGCGGTCAGCCGGTACACCATTCGAGAGGCGCTGCGGCGCCTGCGTGAGGACAACCTGGTGTCGTCGCGCCCCCGGACCGGGACCCTCGTGGTGCCGCGGCCGTCGTCGGACTCCTACGTCCAGCACGTCATGTCGATCAACGACCTGCTGGCGTTCGCGACGGACACCCGGTTCGCCATCGAGTCGGTCGCCATGGTCACCATCGACGACGACCTGGCCACCCGCACCGGATTGGCGACCGGCGAGCAATGGTTGACCGTGCGCGGTTTCCGGCGCGCCGCCGAAGCGGCGCCGGGGGCCGCGCTCTGCCGCACCGAGTACTACATCAACCGCGCGTTCGCGGGGGTCGGCCGGTTGTTGCAACGCCACGAGGGCCCCATCTTCCCGCTGATCGAGGACCTGTTCGGGCTGAGCATCGTCGAGGTTCAGCAGGAGATCGCCGCGGTGCTCATCACCCCGGACCTGGCCGCCGGTCTCGAGATCGATTCGGGCGCACCGGCATTGCAGGTGCGGCGGACCTACACGACGTCCGACGGGCGGGTCGCCCAGGTCACCATCAACACCCATCCCGCGTCGCGCTTCCGGCACTCGATGACGATGCGCCGGGTTCGTGGCTAAGCTGCCGCAATGGCCACCAGCCGGAAGCTGATCGGCGGGCGGTGGGTTCGGTGGGACGACGAACGCGCCGCCGAAGCCTACGCGCGCGGCTGGTGGGTCCGCACCACGCTGGCCGACGCGCTGCGTGAGGCGGCCGAGCGCACGCCGCAACGGGTGGCGCTGGTCGACGGTGATCGGCGGCTGGACTGCCTGACCCTGCACCGGCAGGCGACGACGCTGGCGCACGCGCTGCACGCCCGGATCCCCCCGGGCAGCGTGGTGTCCTTCATGCTGCCCAACTGGCACGAGGCCGCGCTCATCTACCTGGCCACCACGTTGGCGGGGATGGTGGCCAATCCCATCCTGCCGTCCATGCGGGACCGCGAACTCCGGTTCGTCTTGGAGGACGCCGACAGCCGAATGATCTTCGCGCCGGCCCGGTTCGGCCGCCACGACTATGCCGCGATGCTGGGCCGGGTGACCGCGCAATTGGAGTCCCCGCCCGACGTCGTGATCGTGCGCGGGGAAGCCGGCGCGGGCTTCGTGCCCTTCGACTCGCTGCTCGAAGAACGCGCGCCGGTCGGCGTGCTCCCCGCGCTCAATCCCGACGCCGTGCGCATGATCCTCTACACATCGGGCACCACCGGGCGCCCGAAAGGCGTTCTGCACAGCCATAACTCGATCCACGCCTTGATCCGCCAGCTCGGTGAGCACTGGCTGGTCGAGCCCGGCGACACGTTCCTGGTCGCGTCACCGATCGCGCACATCGGCGGTTCGATCTATGCGTTCGAATGCCCACTGCTGCTGGGCGCCACCGCGGTCCTGATGGACCGGTGGAACGGCGACGACGCGGTGGCGCTCATGCAAGGCGAGCGGTGCACACACATGGCCGGGGCGACGCCGTTCCTTGAGCACATCCTGGCCGCCGCGGAGCGCGCAGGCACCCGCCTGCCGGACCTGAAGGTGTTCATCTGCGGCGGCGCGTCGGTGCCGCCCTCCCTGATCCGCCGGGCCGCAGCCTATTTCGAGTCGGCCATCGTCACCCGGGTCTACGGGTCGACGGAGGTCCCCGTCACGACGGTCGGGTCGCTGCGGGACCCCGAGCGCGCTGCCGACACCGACGGTCGCGTCGGCCTGGCGGAGGTGAAGCTGGTCGGTGGGGAGATCCGCGCGCGCGGGCCGCAGATGCTGAGCGGATACCAGCACCCCGAAGACGAGGCCGACGCCCTCGACGACGAGGGTTACTTCCGCACCGGGGACCTGGCGCGCCGGCTCGACGGTGACTATCTCGTCGTGACCGGCCGCGCCAAGGACATCATCATCCGCAACGGCGAGAACATCTCGCCGAAGGAGGTCGAGGACGTCCTCGCCGGCCACCCCGGCATCGCCGAGATCGCCATCGTCGGGCTGCCCGACGCGCGGACCGGGGAACGCGCCTGCGCCGTCGTGGTCCCCGCCGGCGGGCCCGACCTCGACGTGGCCGGCCTGCGCAGCTTCCTCGAAGACTCGGGCGTGGCGCAGTTCAAAGCGCCCGAGCAGCTTGAACTTTGGGACGTGTTGCCCAAGAACGACGCGGGAAAGATATTGAAGCACCGGATCAAGGCGGCGCTGATGAAGGCGGAACAGTGACATGCAGGTAGCGGTGGTGACGGGGGCCAGCGGAGGGATCGGCTTCGGCTGCGCGGCGAAGCTCGCCGAGGCCGGCATGGCGATCCTGGCGACCGGACGAAACGACGAGCGACTCGCCGAGCTGGCGCAACAGATCGGCGATCCCGACCGGGTGGCCTCGGTGGCCGTCGATCTCACCGACGACGATGCCCCGCAGCGGATCACCGATGCCGCGGTGGACAAGTGGGGACGCATCGACTTCCTGGTCAACATCGCCGGCATCGGCAGCCCTCGGCCGGTTCACGAGACGGACGACGAATCGCTGGACCACTTCCTCGGTTTGATGCTGCGGGCCCCGTTCCGCCTCATTCGGCAGGTACTGCCGCACATGCCGCCGGGGTCGGCGATCATCAACGTCACGTCGACCTTCGCGGTCGTCGGCGGTCTGCGCGGCGGCGCGTACTCGGCCGCCAAGGGCGGCCTCACCGCGCTGACCACCCACATCGCCTGCCAGTACGGGGCGCAGGGAATCCGCTGTAATGCGGTGGCCCCCGGAGTGATTCAGACGCCGATGACCGAACAGCGCCTGCACGACGAGCGATTCCGGCGCATCAACACCG
Source organism: Mycobacterium sp. E342 (assembly GCF_001667665.1). NCBI lineage: Bacteria > Bacillati > Actinomycetota > Actinomycetes > Mycobacteriales > Mycobacteriaceae > Mycobacterium > Mycobacterium sp. E342. The sequence continues at coordinate 38,597 of NZ_LZJM01000125.1, read as the reverse complement.
AGATGACACCGCATCAGCGGCTGGGCACGGTCGACGACGTGGCGAGCACCGTGGCGTTCCTATGCTCGCCCGGCGGCGCCTTCATCAACGGCCAGACGATCGTGGTCGACGGCGGGTGGAGTTCGACGAAGTATCTGTCGGAGACGGCGTTGACGTCGGAGTGGAAGCCTCGCTGATCATCCGGTCTCGAAGTGGCGGCGGATGCCGGCCAGCATCGCGATGTGCGCCTTGACGGCTTCGCGCGCCGTGAACGGCGCCAGGGGCCGCGGCGCGGCGATCCGGATGCGCTCGGTCATCCGCGTGCCCGCCGCGATCGGCTCGAAGCTGACCGTTCCGCGCAGGTGGACCCCGGGTGACTGGTCGGCCTCGGTCAACACGTCACCGGCCGCGGGCACCCGCAACGTGGCCCGGTAGGTGTTGGTGATGGTGAACGGGCCCAACGGGATCCGGTCGCGCACCCGGTAGCTGTGGACGACGCCCTCCGCGGTCTCGCTGCGCGACAGCGTCTGCACGGACACGATCAGGGGGTGGACGATCTTGATGTTGTCCAGGTCCACATAGAAGTCACGGACCTCGCCGGGGGGTGCGGGCACGTCCTGAGTCAGCGTGTGCTCGGAGTGGGCGAGCCACCAGCTCATGCGGAGAACTCCGCGAGCAGCTGCGCCGTGCGCCACCAGACCAGCACGGCGAACGCCCCCAGCGCCAGTAGCGTCACCGCCGCCTGGACCGCGTTGCGGAGCTCCTTTGGCGGATAAACGTAGGCCGCGGCGACCAGCCCGCCGGTGACCAACCCGCCCACGTGCGCCTGCCAGCTGATGCGTTGCGAACTGATCAGCGGCACAAGGAAAGTGAAGACCAGGTTGAGCCCAATGACCACCACCACCCAGCGGACGTCGACGGCCAGCCGCTTGCCCACCACGAATGTGGCGCCGAACAGGCCGAAGATCGCCCCCGAGGCGCCCGCCGTCGCCGTGTCGAGCGGCGAGACCAGGTAGACCAGCACCGAGCCGCCCAACCCGCTCAGGGCGTACAGCGCGCCGAAACGCAGTCGGCCCAGCCACATTTCGAGCGGCGGGCCCACCACGTACAGCGCCCACATGTTGAACAGCAGATGCGTCGCCCCGTAGTGCAGGAACGCCGACGTCGCCAGGCGGTAGACCTGGCCGTCGGCGACCGCCGGCGGCCACAGCGCGAGCTGCTTTTCCAGATTCCCCGACGCCATCTGCAGCACGAACACGACCACATTGACGGCGATCAGCGCGTAGGTGAGCACCGGCGTCGCCGACCGCTGCCGCCCGCCGAAGCGGGTCCGCGGTTGCCGGATGGTTCGGGCGCCCGCCCGGACGCAGTCCACGCACTGGTGGCCGACCGCGGCACTGCGCATGCAGTCCCCGCAGATGTAGCGCTCGCAACGGTTGCAGCGGACGTACGTCGGCCGGCCGGGATGCCGATAGCAACTCGGGGCCGCGGGCGGCGAATCCGGTGGGCTGGGTGCGCTCATCGCCCTATTCTCGCCCGCGCCTGCGGATCAGGCGGACGCCTTTAGCAAACCTGTTTTCCGGCCCACCGGTCGCCTACTGTGGTGTGCGTGGAGCCGACGTGAGCGAACCGGGAGTGGTCGAGCGCTACCTGGACTGCCTGGCCGCGCACGACTGGGACGGTCTTGCCGCGACGATTGCCGACGAAGGTCTGGTGCGTGAGGGCCCGTTCTGCGATGTCGTCGAGGGCAAGCAGCACTACGTCGCCTATCTGCGCAAGGTGCTCACCAATCTGGACGGGCATCGGCTGGAGGTGCAGCGGGTTTCGCACGTGAACGCCCGCCTGTCCTACGTCGAGCTGACCGAGGCGTTCGAGATGGACGGGGTCACCAAGCGGTGGCCGGAATGCATCCTGTTCGAGCAAAGCGACGACGGGCGGATCCGTCACGTCAGCGTCTTCTTCAAGCAGCCCGCTAAGCGGTGAGCCCGGGTGATCGCGAAAACTATTCCCTCGCCCACGGAATTGACCTACCGTGTGATGGGTGGAATCAAACGGAACCCCGGAATTGGTGCCCGTCGAAACATTGCACTCGGGTGATCCCATAACGGATTGCGGCCAGCGGTACATAGTCCTCGAGTCCAAGACCGTCGGCGACGGCTGCGTGGTCCTCGAACTCGAGTCCCGGGTGGACCACCACCTGCAGGTCATCGAGAAGTCGTTCCCGGCGGGCTACCACGTCAACAGGGCGAACCACCGAATTTTATAGCCCTAATTCACTCTGCCGAATAGTGCGCGCGTAGCCGTTGGACGGCTACCGCGCATTCGTGTTATTCGGGCCGAAGACACCAAATGCGATTGGCCCGATTCAGCCGTTGCGCGCCGGGCGCGGGTCGTTCGGGTCGTCGGGATCGGGTTCACCGAACCACCGCGACGGCGTGCGCTCGCCGTAGGCGTCGTGCCATTCCCACCACTCGTACGGCGGGGTTTGGGGATAACCGTCCGGCGAGTCCTCCCAGCTCTCCTGGCGCCCCAGTGCGGTCATGTCGAGGTAACTCCAGGTGTTGCCCAGCGCCTCGTCACCGCGGTTGTTGATGAAGTACGTCCGGTACACGCGGTCGCCGTCCCGGATGAACGCGTTGGTGCCGTGCCACTGGTCCACCCCGAAGTCGGCATCGAAGTCGTCGGTGATCGTGTACCAGGGCATCTGCCAACCCATTCGCGCCTTCAGCCGCGCGATGTCGGGTTGTGCCGCGCGCGAGGCGAATACCAGGGTGGTGTCGCGGGCGTTCAGGTGGGCGAGGTGGCCCACGTGGTCGGCGATCATCGAGCAGCCGCGGCACGCATGGTCCGGCCAGCCGTCCACGCCCGGCTCGAAGAAGGCGCGGTACACGATGAGCTGCCGCCGGCCCGCGAACAGATCCAGCAGGTTCGCCCTGCCCCCGGGCCCCTCGAACGCGTATTCCTTCTCGACGGCCAGCCAGGGCATCCGGCGGCGCGCCGCCGCCAGGGCGTCGCGGGCGCGCATCACTTCCTTCTCTTTCGCCAGCAGCCGTTCACGCGCGGCCGCCCAATCCCGTGCGGACACGATGGGGGGTGTGTTCATTGTCGTTGTCCTCCTTGTGGTTTCGAGTGACATCAGGCCACCGCCGACAGGCCCGTCGAGGTGAGCAGGTAGGCGTCCTCGCCGCCGGGCGCGCCGATGGCGATCCCCAGGACCGACCGGCCCACCTGTTCCGGGGTGAGGGCCGGCCCCGCGGCCCGCACAAACGCCTCGACGTCGAGCCCTTGGCGTTCGGCATAGGCCGCGACGGCCTTGGCGCCCAGGTCGGTGGCCGGCGTCAACCGCGGCAGGACGGACACGAAGCGGATCCCCAGCCCGGCGCGCTGCGATTCGACGGCGGCGTAGCCGGCGATGAACCTGACCGTCGCCTTCGCCCCCGCGTAGCCCCCACTCAGCGGCGACCCGGCCACGGCGGCGCCGCTCGACACGAGGATCACCGAGCTGCCCGGCGCCAGCGGACTTCGCAGCGCGTGGCGGGTCCAGTGGAAGGCCTGGGCGACATCGACATTCCAGTTCTGGCTGAAACTGTCCCAGCTCTGGTCCTGGATGGGGCTCATGTGGGGCGCCGCCCCGGCACCCAACACGAGCGTGTGCGGCCGGTACGTGTCGATCAGCCGCTGCGCGGTCGCGGCGTCGGCGGCGTCGGCGACCACCGGGACGAAAGCGTCGCCCAGCTGATCGCGCGCTTCGTCGAGACCGGTTCGGTTGCGCGCCACACCGACCACCTCGGCGCCGGCCCCTGCCAGGGCGCCGGCGATCGCGCGGCCGAATCCGCGGCTCGCCCCCGTCACGATTGCCGTCGTGCCGGTCAGGCCGACGGTGCTCACGGGCTGGTTCATGTTCGTCCTCGCTCTCACTGGGGAATGTCCATCCACCAATTGAGAGCCGCCGCGGCGCGCGAATTCATCGCCGGGGAACCGATGAATTTCGGCGGCCCGCCGTCTCTGTACTGGAGTAGCGTTCGGTCGCAGCCCAGACAGGAGAAGCCATGCCGGCGAGGGAGGATTTCATCGCGCAGGCGGCGCCGTTCCGCGCGGAGCTGATCGCGCACTGTTACCGCATGCTCGGGTCGGTGCACGACGCCGAGGACCTGGTTCAGGAGACCTACCTCAACGGCTGGCGTGGCTACCCGGCGTTCGAGGAACGGGCGGCGTTGCGGACGTGGCTGTATCGGATCGCGACGACCGCGTGCCTGCGGGCCCTGCAGAACCGCGCCCGCCGGGTGCTGCCGGCCGGGCTGGGCGACGGATCGATCGACCCGGAGGCCGGACTCGACGCAACCGCCGGCGCGCACGAGTGGCTGGAGCCGATCCCCGACTCGCTGATGGCCACCCCCGAGGACAACGTCACCGCGCGGCAAAGCCTGCGGCTGGCGGTGATGACGGCCCTGCAGGAGCTTCCCGCCCGCCAGCGAGCGGTACTCATCCTGCGCGACGTCGTGCAGTTCACCGCCGCCGAGGTGGCCGAGCTGCTCGAAACGACGCCGGCCGCGGTCAACAGCTCGCTGCAGCGGGCGCGGGCCCGGCTCGCGGAGCTCTCCCCCACCGAGGACACCCTGTCCGAGCCCGACGATGCCGCGCGCCGCGATCTGCTCGACCGCTACTGCGCCGCGTTCGAGAACGCCGACATGGCCGCGCTCACCGCGCTGCTGCAAGCGGACGTGAAACTCGAAATGCCGCCTCTGGATGTGTGGTTCACCGGCCGCGACCCGGTGCGGCGCTTCCTCGCCGCGCGTGCTTTCGCCAAGGCCGGCGAGATCGCGATGATCCCGACGGCCGCTAATGCGCAACCCGCGGTCGCCGAGTACCGCCGCGATGCCGACGGAGCGATGCGCGCCCATTCCATCCACGTCCTCACCGCGGGCGCCGACGGGATCGCCACCATCACGGTCTTCCTCGACCCGGGCCTGTTCAGCACGTTTGGTTTTCCCTCCAGCCGGTAACCTGTCCGCAGGGAAGCGCCCGCACCTCCGGTCACCGAAGGAAGGCCCGGCCCAGCGGAGTCATCGGTGCCGCCGCGTGGCCCGCAAATGTGGACAGGCCCCATGCCCCCCAGGATCATTAGGCGCGGTAGACGTAATTGAAGGGTGACTGAGTGAGGATTCCCGGCGTTGCCAGCGTCGTCGCCGGCATGACCGACGGAGCCGCGCAGGTAGTGCGAGCCGGCATGTCCACCGCTGCCGGCGCCGCGGACGCCCTGCAGAATCTGGCCAGCCCGGTCGCCGAACTGGCGGTCCCTGTCGTGCAGTCGATGGCCCAGACGACGGGCCGCGCCATCGGGTTGACCGGTCCCACCAACGGTTCCGGGCGCGGCGTCACCCCGCCGATCCGGTGGCAAAGCGGGCGGCGGGTGCATCTGGACCTGGATCCGTTGCTGCCGTTCCCCGGCTGGCACGATCACGCGCCCGCCGTGGAGGAGCCGGTCCGCCGAATTCCGGGGGTGGCCGCGGCCCACGTCGAGGGCGCCCTGGGGCGGTTGGTGGTCGAATTCGAGAACGAAGGCGACAACGACGCCGTGCTGGACAGGGTCAGGGACACGGTCTGCAGCGTGGCGGCGGACCTGACCCTGGTCGCCGCCAAGGATTCGCCGCGTACGGCGCCGTTCGCCGACCCGGGGAACCCGTTGGCGATCCTGGTGCCGGCCACCGCCGCCGCGATGGACGTGGCGGCCATCGGTGCCGCGGTGACCGGCTGGCTGGGGCGGCTGCCCGTCGCACCCCGAAGCGCCCGCGCGGCCGCGGCCCTGCTGAACCATCAGCCGCGGGTGGTCGCCGTGCTGGAGTCGCGGCTGGGCCGCGTCGGCACCGACATCGCCCTGAGCGCGTCGACCGCGCTGGCCAACGGGCTGACGCAGGCGGTCGGCACGCCGCTGCTGGATCTGGCCCAACGCAGCTTGCAGGTCACGGAGGCCGCGGCGCACCGTCAGCGCTGGCGCGACCGCGAGCCGGAGCTGGCCTCGCCCAGCCGGCCGCAGGCGCCGGTGGTTCCGGTGATTTCGTCGGCCGGCACCAAATCGCAAGCGCCCCGCCATAATTCGGCGGCCGCCGCCGCGGGAGAGGCGTCCCACGTGGTGGTGGGCGGGGCCATCGACGCCGCCATCGACACCGCGAAGGGATCGATGGCCGGGCCGGTGGAAGAGTACGCCGACCAGGCGGCCAACGCTTCGCTGTTGGCCGCGGCGGGTGCGCTGCTGGCCGGCGGCGGCACCGACGATGCGGCCGGCGCGCTGCTCGCCGGCGTGCCCAGGGCCGCGCATGTGGGCCGGCAGACGTTCGCGGCCGTGCTGGGGCGTGGGCTCGCCAACGCCGGGCAACTGTTCCTCGACCCGGGGGCGCTGCGCCGGCTGGACCGGGTCAAGGTCGTCGTCGTCGACGGGGCCGCGCTGCGCGGGGACAACCGCGCGGTGCTGCAGGCCCGGGGCGACGTGCCCGGATGGGACGAGGACCGCGTCTACGAGGTCGCCGACGCGTTGCTGCACGGCGAGGAGGCGCCCGAGCCCGACCCCGACGAGCTGCCGGCCACCGGCGCCCGGCTGCGGTGGGTCCGGGCGCAGGAGTCGTCGGCGACGCCGGCGCAGGGCCTCGAACACGCCGACCTGGTGGTCGACGGTGAGCGGGTGGGCAGCGTCGACGTCGGCTGGGAGGTCGACCCGTTCGCCATCCCGCTGCTGCAGATCGCCCACCGGACCGGCGCCCGCGTGGTGCTGCGCCACGTCGCGGGCACCGAGGACCTGACCGCCAGCGTCGCCGTGAGCCACCCCCCGGGCACGCCGCTGCTGCAGTTGGTGCGCGACCTGCGCACCGACCGCGGGCCGGTGTTGCTCATCACCGCGCTGCACCGCGACTTCGCGTCGACCGACACGCTGGCCGCGCTGGCCATCGCCGACGTCGGGGTGGCGCTCGATGACCCGCAGGCGGCGACGCCGTGGACGGCCGACATCATCACCGGCACTGACCTGGCCGCGGCGGTGCGCATCCTGTCGGCGCTGCCGGTGGCGCGGGAGGCGACGGAGTCGGCGGTGCGCCTGGCCAAGGGCGGCAGCACGCTGGCGGGGCTGTTGCTGGTCACTGGTGATCCGCGCACCCTGAGCCCGTTCGCGGTGCAGCGCTGGCTCAACCCGGTCAACGCGGCCGCCGCGGCCGCCCTCATGCAGGGCACCTTCGCGGCCTCCCGGGTGCTTCGGCTGCCCGACCCCACCCCGCAGCCGCTGACCGCCTGGCATGCCCTGGATCCGGAGATCGTCTATGCCCGGTTGGCCAGCCGCACGCGGCCGCTGGCCGTCGAGCCCGGGGTGGCGCCCTGGCGGCAGCTGCTCGACGACCTGTCCTACAACCCCGTGGTCGCGCCGCTGCGCGGGCCGGCGAGCCAGGTGGGACGGCTGTTGACCGCGACGCGGGCCGAGCTCGCCGATCCGCTGACCCCCATCCTGGCCGTCGGAGCGGCGGCCTCGGCGATCGTCGGCAGCAGCGTCGACGCGCTGTTGGTGGCGGGCGTGATGACCGCCAACGCGATCGCGGGCGGGGTGCAACGGCTGCGGGCCGAGGCCGCGGTCGCCGAGCTGTTCGCCGAGCAGGACCAGTACGCGCGCCGGGTCGTCGTCCCCGCGGTCGCCACCGCGCACCGCCGGCTGGAGGCGGCCCGCACCGCCGAGCGGACCGTGTCGGTGCACGCCAAATCCTTGCGGCCCGGCGACATCATCGACCTGGCCGCCCCGGAGGTGGTGCCGGCCGACGCGCGCCTGCTGGTCGCCGAGGACCTCGAAGTCGACGAGTCCTTCCTCACCGGCGAATCGTTGCCGGTGGACAAGCAGGTCGAGCCCGTGGCCGTCGCCGACTCCGACCGCGCCAGCATGCTGTTCGAGGGCAGCACCATCGTCGCCGGACGCGCCCGCGCGATCGTCGTGGCGACCGGGGCGGGCACCGCCGCGCAGCGGGCGATCTCGGCGATCGCCGACGTCGAGTCGGCGGCCGGGGTGCAGGCCCGGTTGCGGGAGCTGACCAGCAAGGTGCTGCCGCTGACCCTGGCCGGCGGCGCGGCGGTGACCGCCCTGGCGCTGTTACATCAGGCATCGCTGCGTCAGGCGGTCGCCGACGGGGTCGCCATCGCCGTGGCGGCGGTCCCCGAGGGCCTGCCGCTGGTGGCCACCCTGGCCCAGCTGGCCGCCGCCCAGCGGTTGTCGCGGCGCGGGGTCTTGGTCCGGACGCCGCGTGCGGTCGAAGCGCTGGGCCGGGTCGAGACGATCTGCTTCGACAAAACGGGCACGCTCACCGAGAACCATCTGCGCGTCGTCCGCGGCGTCCCGCACGGGACCGACGCGGACGGCACGTTCCCCGACGTGGCCGACGCGGCGTCCGCCGCCGTGTTGCGGGCCGCCGCCCGCAGCAGCACACAACCGCACAACGGGGGCGGCCACGCGCACGCCACCGACGAGGCGATCCTCACTGCGGCGAATTCCGTTGACGCCCAATGGGCGTCGGACTGGACGGTGCTCGCGGAGGTACCGTTCGAGTCCAGCCGCGGCTACTCCGCCGCGATCGGCATCGCCGGCGGGAATGGCGGGCCGATGCTGATGGTCAAGGGCGCGCCCGAAGAGGTCCTGCCGCGCTGCCGGTTCGCCGACTCCGACGCCGAGCACGACCGCGCCGAGGCGCTGGTGTTGCGCCTGGCCGAGCAGGGCCTGCGCGTGCTGGCGGTGGCGCAGCGCCGCTGGGAGGGCACGACCGGCGAGGAGGAGACCGACGCCGACGCCGTCGACGCCGCCGCCCACGACCTCGAGTTGCTCGGCTACGTCGGCTTGGCCGACACCGCGCGCGCGTCGGCCCGGCCGTTGATCGAGGCCCTGGTGGAGGCCGGCCGGCGGGTGGTGCTGATCACCGGCGACCACCCGGTGACAGCGCGAGCGATCGCCCGGCAATTGGGGTTGCCGCCGGACGCCCGCGAGATCACCGGGGCGGAACTCGCCGCCCTCGGCGAGGAGGATCGCGCCAAAGTCGCCGCCGACGTGCAGGTCTTCGCCCGCGTCAGCCCCGAGCAGAAGGTGCAGATCGTCGCGGCGCTGCAGGCCGGCGGGCAGGCGGTCGCGATGGTCGGCGACGGGGCCAACGACGCGGCCGCCATCCGGATGGCCGACGTGGGCATCGGCGTGAGCGGGCGCGGCTCGTCGGCCGCGCGCGGCGCCGCCGACATCGTGTTGACCGACAACGACCTCGGCGTGCTGCTGGACGCCCTGGTCGAGGGCCGCGGCATGTGGGGTGGCGTCCGGGACGCGGTGAGCATCCTGGTCGGCGGCAACGTCGGCGAAGTGCTGTTCACCCTCATCGGCACCGCCCTGGGCACCGGCCGCGCCCCGGTGGGCACCCGCCAGCTGCTGCTGGTGAACCTGCTGACCGACATGTTCCCCGCGCTGGCGGTCGCCGTCACCCCGCAGTACCCGGAGCCGGAGGAGGCCGCCGACGAGGCCGACCGCGACGCCGAGGAGCTGCACCGCGCATTCCAGCTGGCGACGCTGTCCGGGCCGTCGCCGTCCCTCGACGCGCCGCTGATGCGGCAGATCGTCACCCGCGGCGCCGTCACGGCGGCCGGCGCGACGGCGGCCTGGGCCATCGGGCGCTGGACACCGGGGACCGAACGTCGCACGTCGACCATGGGACTGACGGCGCTGGTGACCACCCAGCTCGCGCAGACCCTGCTGACGCGCCGCCACAGCCCGCTGGTGCTGGGCACGGCGCTGGGCAGCGCGGGCGTGCTGGTCGCCATCGTCCAGACCCCGGGCGTCAGCCACTTCTTCGGTTGCACGCCGCTGGGCCCGGTCGCTTGGAGCGGGGTCATCAGCGCCACCGCGGGCGCGACCGTCGTCTCGGTGCTGGCACCGAACTGGCTGGCCAAGCAGGTCACCGCCCTGGAACCCAAGCACGACTGAGGCGGCACCCGCGCGCCGTCAGCCGGACAGCTCCTTGCGCAGGACCTTGCCGGCCGGATTGCGCGGGATGCTGTCGACGACGTTGATGTCGCGGGGCTGCTCGAACCGGGAGACCCTGCCCTTGAGGTACTCCCGCAGCGCTTCGGGGTCGGTGTCACTGCCCGGCTGGAAGACCACGAACGCGACCAGCCGGTGGCCGAACCGTTCGTCGGGAACGCCAATGACCGCGTTGTCGGCGACGGCCGGGTGCTCGGCGAGCGCGTTCTCGACCGCGCGCGGGTAGACGTTCTCGCCGCCGGAGATGATCATGTCGTCCTCGCGGCCGACGATGTACAGCCGGCCCGCGTTGTCGAGGTAGCCCATGTCGCCGGTGCTGGTCATGCCCTCGATCACGGTCTTCGCGCCGCCACCGGTGTAGCCCTCACCGGCCAGTTCGCCGCCGACGAAGATGCGCCCGGTGACGCGCGCGCCGACGGGCCTGCCGTGTCGGTCCAGGATGCGCACCGGGCAGCCGGCGACCGGTTTGCCCACGGTCTCGGGCGCCTCGCGCAGGTCCGCGGGCGTGGCCAGGGCGCCGATCCCGACCTCGGTGGAGCCGTAGCCGTTGTAGAGGATGTCGCCGTAGGCATCCATGAACCGCTGCCCGAGGGTGGGATCGAGCCGGTCGCCGCTCGACATCACGACCCGCAGGTAGGGCACCGGGTTGCGGGCCCGCACCCGCTCGGGCAGGTCGAGGATGCGGGCGAGCACGATCGGCACGGCGGTGAACGCGTCGGCGCGATGCAGCGACGCCTGCGCCAGCGCGGCCTCGGCGTCGAAGTGGCGATGCGTGAGCACGGTGCCGCCGAGGGCCACGGTGAGCATCAGCATCCCCAGCCCGAGCCCGTGGAACATGGGCATAGCCACCGAGATTCGCGACCCGGTGCGCAGGCCGGTCCGGTCCAGAATGGTCACCCACACGCCCACCGCGGACCGCAGTTGCGGTGAGCGCGGCACCCCCTTCGGCGTGCCGGTGGTTCCCGATGTCAGCAGAACGATCCGGCCCGGGGCGGCCACGCCGGGCCGCGGATCGCCCGCCCGCGCGGTGACCGTCGCCGGGTCGATGAGAACGACCGACGGGCCGGCGGCGCGGGCGCGTTCGCCGAATTCCTCGTCGGCGATCATCGTACCGATGCGGTGGGCGCTCATCGCCGACGCCAGGGCGTCGCTGCGGAAGTCCGTGTTGACCAGGACCACGTCGGCCCCCACCCGGGCGGCCGCGAAGACGCCGGCGACGAAACCGCGCCCGTTGCGGCACATCACGCCCACCGCGTCGCCTGGCCCCACACCGTCGCGGGAGAGCCGGAGAGCCAGCGCCTCGGTCGCCGACCGCAACTCGCGGTAGTCGCAGGCGCCGTCGTCGTCGACGATCGCGGCCCGGTCGGGCCAGCGGGCGGCGGTCACCGCCAGCAGGGTGTAGGGGTTGGTGCCGCCCCGGCGCACCTCCCGGAGCAGCCGCAGGGTGGCAAGAGGTGACGGCGGGGCGAGCAGTCGCGACCGCAGCAGCGCCCGCGCCGCGGTGCCGACCACCCCCTCGCCGGTCATCGGCGGGCCTCGCGGCCGCCGCGCTCCGAGAAGAACCGTCGGTACCAGAGCCGGGCCGCGCGTTCGGCCGGCCCGGCCAGCAGCACCGAGGCCAACTCGGCCGGCAGCACCCACGGCGGTTCGTTGCTGCGGGGCCGATCGATGACGGCTTTGGCGATCGCGTCGGCGGCCTCGTCGGCCGACAGGCCGGGGAGCCGCCCCAGGATGGGGGTGGGTTCGATCATCCGGGTGCGGACCAGCGCGAAGTAGACGGTGGTGACGTCCACGCCGTCGGCGTACAGTTCCGGCGCCACGCTGCGCAGCCACCGGTCGAAAGCACCCTTCGACGCCTGGTAGGCGCCCCATTGCGGCCCCGGCACGACGCGCACGCCGACACTGGACACGTTCACGATGTGCCCGCGCCCGTTCTCCCGCATGGCCGGCAGGAGACCCAGCAACAGCCAGATCGGTCCCAGATAGTTGATGTCGATGGTGCGCTGAAAGTCATGCGGCCGGTCGTACTGGTCGTGCAGCGAGCGGCGCAACGACTTGCCGGCGTTGCTGACCACGATGTCGAGCGCGCCGTGCCGCTCGGTGATCTCCTTGGTCAGCGCGCCGACGGCCGCCTCGTCGGTGAGGTCGGTCGGGTAGGCGATCGCGCGGCCGCCGGCGGCGTTCACCGACGCCGCCAGGTCGCCCAGCCGTTCCTCGGACCGGGCGACGGCCAGCACCGTGGCGCCCGCGGCGGCCAACCTGCGCGCGGTCGCCTCGCCGATCCCGTACGAGGCGCCGGTGACCAGAACGGTCTTACCGCTGACGGCGCTGCGCAGCCTGTCGGGATCCGACACCCGCGCCGGATTGGCCAAGTGGTCCGTGACCTTGCTGAGGACCTGCACTACTGCATTCAACTCTGCCGCTGCATTCACTCGAGCCGCTTGTCGAGGATCGGCGGATGGCTTCACCGTGCGCTCGACTCGTCTAGTTAGCAGACCACATCGCCTCCCGGGCCGCACGCACCGCCCCGGCATTGCCCGCCTCGTCGCGCGCGGCGCCGGACCGGCCGGGGCCGCGGCGCCGGATCAGGGTCGCGCGCAACCCATCTCGGCCGGATACCGCCAGGTGACCGCAGTTGTGTGAATTCGCAGTAATTTCCCTGCCTTACGTTGTTTAGGCCGCCGGCTCATTGGGCACCATTGCGGCATGATCGCACGTCAAATAGCCCGTTTCGTTGCTCCAGCAGTCGCCGCGGCGTCCGGCCTCGGCGCGTCGGCCCTCGTCGGTTCCGCCCTGCCCAGCGCCGCCGCCCAATGTCCCGACGTTCAGGTGGTCTTCGCCCGCGGCACCGGCGAAGACCCCGGCGTCGGCCCCACCGGACAGGCCTTCGTCGACGCCCTGCACTCCCGCGTCGGCGCGCGCTCGTTCGATGTCTACCCGGTCAACTACCCCGCCAGCGACCAATGGGACACCGGCATCGACGGCGTCCGCGACGCCGGCGCCCACGTCGTGTCGATGGCCCACGACTGCCCCAACACCAAAATGGTGCTCGGCGGCTACTCCCAGGGCGCGGCAGTGATGGGCTTCGTCACCTCCCCCTCGGTACCCGACGGCATCGACCCCAACACCGTGCCCAAGCCCCTGGATCCCTCGGTGGCCCAACACGTCTCCTCGGTGGTGCTGTTCGGCATGCCCAACGTGCGCGCCATGAACTTCCTCGGCGAACCCCCGGTCGTCATCGGCCCGACCTTCGCCGACAAGACCATCAAGGTCTGCGCCACCGAAGACCCGGTCTGCTCCGACGGCATGAACTTCGCCGCCCACAACACCTACGCCGACGACGGCGCCATGATCGACAAAGGCGTCGCCTTCGCCTCCAGCCACCTCGACGGGGGTAGCGGCGGCCCGGCGACACAGGTCTCGAGCGGCCGGGGAAGTTTCGGCAGCTGAACCGCCTCGTCGATGAGGCCGGCGCCTGAGCCCTCGCGTCAGCCGCTATCGCGGATGAAGCCCTTGTTGCGCATCAGGGCGTCGGCCAAAAACCCGTCGTGCGGGATGGCGGGGGCCGCGAACCAGGTGGGGTGGGGCCCGAAGTACACGTTGGCGATCGTCGGCTCGCCCAGCAGAGCGTCGATCAACCGTTCGTCGTCGGTGAGCGCGGTGAGCACCAACGAATGCCGCAGCGGCTCGATGGCGTCCTCGGGCGACCAGGGCGAGACCCACACGCACGGGAAGGGCAGCTCGACGTTGAGCTTGTCCGTGTCGGGCGCCCGCAGCAGATGCACGGCCGGGCGCAGCGCGGCGTAACCGCCACCGAGGTCGGCGACCACCTGCTCGGCGCCGAGCAGCGGCGACGATCCGGCGGCCTTGGCCGCCAGGTATTCGGCGAGGGCGCGGGCGTTTTCGACCGGCTGGGTGGGCAGGATCGCGCGCTCTTCGTCCGTGGGTAGGGGCTCGATCGACGCCAACCGCCCGGCGATCGCCCGCGCCAGCGGGGCGGGATCGCCCTCGTACAGCACGGCGGTGGTGTTGACGCAGGCCATGCCCCCGAGGTTGGCGATCGAGTCGACGATGAGGTCGAGGTGCTCGCGCCAGTCCTGGTCGGCGGTGATGAGGATCTTGCTGCGCCCCGGGCCGTTGACGATCACCGCCGGGTCGCCGGCGTACTTGTCGACGACCGGCTGCCCGCCGTAGACCAGGGCGAGGTCTGCCGACCGGATGATCTCGTCGGCGCCGGCATGATCGGTGGGCAGGTAGACGGCGTCCTCGGGGCGAAAGCCGCCCTGCCGCAGGGCATGCACCAGCCGGTGGGCGGTCAGCGGCTCGCGGCGGGACGGCCGCACCGCGATCCGATAACCCAGCGCCAGGGCCTGCGGCCACAGGCCGTGCACGCCCGGACCGTTTCCCGCCGCGTGCACGGCGAACACCTCCCCGCGCCGCGCCCATACCGCGCCTCCCCGCCGGGTGGGTTCCTCGCGCCAATCCAGCGTCGCGCCCACAGGGCGGGCCGGCCGGACCGCGTCGACCGCGCCGACGACGGCGTCCGCGATGGCGCGCGCCCCGGCGCGGGTGACCGCGATCGGCAGCCCCGAAATCCGGCTGGCCAGCCCGACGTAGCCTTCGAAGTCCAGCCCGCCGATGACACCGTCGGCGAAGACGCCCGCGGCCGCCGACAGCGCCGCCGCGCGCTGCCCGACGGGCAACGGCGCCGCCTTGCGTTGCGCCGCCAAGGTGCGCGAGACATACAGCGGCGGCACGATGCTCAGCTCGGCGACCGCGGCGCCGGCCGTACTGAGCAGGACCTCGCGGCGGCGGGTCCGGTACTGCCCGCCGGGACCCAACGCATCGATCGACACCAGATCGGTTGCGGCACCGGCCCGTTCGACCACCATGGTCAGTACACGCCCTCGATCACGGCCTCGCCCTCGAAGGTGGAAACCGGGCGGACCGCACTGACCGAGTCGCTGAGCGCGCCCGCCGGCCCAGGCTGTCTGACCGCCAGGTCGCGTTCCAGGTTGTTCGGGATGAACATGCCCTTGCTGACGTGGTGCATCACCACTTGCCCGGTCTGCCCGTAGGGCACCCGCTCCCCGGTGTCGGGATCGACCACCCAGAACACCACGTACGGTGTCCGCGGGTCGAACACGAACGCGTCGCTGTCGTCCGTTCGGGTGACCGCTTGGGACAGCACCATCGTGCTGCCGAAGGCCATGGTGATCGTCGTCGCCGGGAAGAGATCGCGGAGCAGGTCGAGGGTGTCCGCGTCCACGTGCGCGCCGCTGAGCAACAGATAGCGAATCTTGTCGTTCAGCAGATCGACCACCCGGTCGTCCCGGGCCATGGCCTCCAGCAGCGGCGGGGTGGTATGCAGGTTCGCGACGTTCTGCGTCCGCAGCACGAACAGGGCCTGCTCGACGACGTGGTCGACGTAGGCCGCGACTTCACCGGCGGCTCCGCGCGCGGCGAGCTTCTTCACCCAACGGGGATCGATGTCGATCGCGTGGAACGTCGCGCCGAGCCGCTCGGAGACCAGCCGCGAGAAATAGCCGACCCCGTGCGGGCCGCTGGGCATCAAGCACAGGAAGCCCTCGCCGCGGCGAAACCCACCGCCGGCGAAGTCCTCGGTCTGCCAGCGCACCACCTGCGCGACCCAATCCGGGAGCTGCGCAGTCCGTTTCGGCGCGCCGGTGGTTCCGCCCGATTCGAACACCTGGGGCACCGGACGCGGTTCGCCGTAACCGCGCGGGATGAGGTCCTCCACCGGCACCTCGCGCAATTCGTTGACGAGATTGGGAAACAGCCGCAGATCGGCGAAGGTGTTGACGTCGGTCAACGGATCGAAGTCCAACGTCGCGGCGGTCCGCAACCAGAACGCGGAACCGGTGTCCTCGCCGAAGTGCCACGCGATCGCCGCGCGAAGATAGGCCTCGGGATCCTCGACCGGGTCCGATCTCGGAACGTCCAACAACGAGAAGTCGATAGCGGCCATATCAACAGATCCTGGCCCATCGTCAACCACTCGCCAAGCGCCCGCCGCCGTATTGGCTTACTTCGCATGGAATTTCGGCGCCATGTACCCGCCGTTCACTTCCGGCCCGGTCGTGCCGCGGTCCCCGGGGAAGCGCTATGTTCTGTGCACCGAGACACGGCGGACAGCAGGGAGTGCGAATGATCGAGTTCACCCTCACCCGGACCTCCACGGCGCCGATCGAGACCGTGTTCGACGCCATGACCGACCACTGCCGGATCGCGGACTGTACGTGGGCAATCCGGCGCAGCACGCTCGACCGCGAGGGAACCCCCGCCCCCAACGGTGTCGGCGCGATCAGACGCCTGGAGGCGATCGGACCCCCGTTCGTCGAAGAGATCATCGAGTATGAGCGACCCACCCGCTACGCGTACAAGATGCTCTCCGGCGCACCGACCCGGGATCACATCGGCACGGTGCAGCTGCGCGAAACAGAGACGGGGACCGAGGTCAGCTGGCACCTGCGGTCGACGTTGAAGATTCCCGGCGTTGACCGGCTGATGCTGCCGGTGTTCAAGAAGGTCATCGACGAGCTGCTCAAAGGCGGCATTGCCGCCGCCGAACGGAGCAGCTAAACCGCGCGGTTGTGCAGACGGCGCGGGTCGACGCCCGAGCGCCGCCACGCCCTGGCCGCCCAGGGCGTGTAGATCGCCCCGACGGGCAGCCGGTTGATCAGCGGGTTGAGCGCGCGCACGGCGGCGGCGAACCGCTGAAAACGCTTCTCCCTCTTCGCGTCCCACTCCAGCCGGCAAACCTCGCGCATCTGCTGCGGCATGGTCCCGACCAGGACAAGGCGGGTGTAGGCGTTGAGTGGCGCCGACACCACCTTCCACACCGGCTTCGGGATCCAGCGCGGACCGGGGATTCCCTTGCGAATGTAGCCGGTGCCGTACAAGACGGTCTTGTGCGGGACGAACCGCTCGAGCATCTCGTCCCAGTAGGCGAGGAATTCGTCGTAGGTCTGCGGCTGGCCGCGGTCGCTGACCCCGTAGAGGCGGTACCACACCTTGCCCTCGTCGAAGATCTGCGCCTTCTCCGCGTGGGACAGCCGGCGGATGAACGTGTCGGTGGTGTAGATGACCTGGTCGACGAAGGTCGCGTGCGCCCAGTAGAACAGCTCCGGGTTGAGTGCGTGATATCTCGAGCCGTCGCTGATCGTCCCCTTGATCGTCTTGTGGAAGTCCCGCACCTTGCGGCCCCACTCGCGGGGTTCGTCGGAGTAGACGGTCTTCATCAGCGGCGGCGCGGTTCGCTTGGCCCGGCCCAACATGTCGCTGAAGATCACCGAGTGGTCGAGCACGCCCTGGGCGAGCTGTTCGATGCAGTTCTCGACGCCGGCCGTGCGCTGGAACCCGAAGAACTGGGTGCGGTTGTCGCCGTAAAACTTCCAGATCAACGACTCGGGTCCCAGCCGCGCGAGGTCGTCGGCCTCGCCCGCGGGCCCGTCGACCGGCATGGGCACCGCCTCGCGGACGCCGGTGTCGAACCGCGCGCCCGCGGTCGAACTGGTCAATTCGTCGTTCCGGGCCGTCATGCTCCCCTCCCTGCGGTTTCGCACCCGCGACGCGCTTGCGAAGCGATGACACAAAACCGTATCTTTGTGTCACAAAGCCTAGCAAGCGGGCGCCGAAGTTGCAGTGGGGGTCGTGATCCATGCCGAACCACAGCCTCCCCCGCAAGCGGGCGGTGCCCCCAGGCGGCACTCTCGGCGAGATCACCGACCTCGACCGCACCATCCTGGACACCGCGCGCGCGGTGTTCGAGACGTATGGCGTGCGACGGGCCAACATCGAAGACGTCGCGGCGCGCGCGGGGGTCAGCCGCAGCACCATCTACCGTCGGTTTCCGACCAAGGACGACCTGTTCGGCCACGTGGTGCGGCGCGAGGCCGAACAGTTCTTCACCACGCTGGACCGGGCGACCACCGGCTGCGACCCGCAGCAGGCCGTGATCGAGGCGTTCGCCCTCGGGGTGCGCCTGGTCCACGATTCCCCGCTGTACTCCCGGATCGCCGACAGCGAACCCGAACTGCTGGGCATGTTCTCCCGATCGCAGGCCTTCCCCATCGGCCAGTTCGCCGACGGCATCGCCCACACCCTGCGCCGGTGCGGGGCCGACATCCCCGACCGCGACCTGACCAACATCGCCGACATCCTGCTGCGCGTCGCCCTGGGCATCATCGTGTTTCCCACCGACCGGCTCGACACGTCGGATCCCGCGGCCGTCCGCGAATACGCCGCCCGCTATCTGGTCCCGATCATCCGCCGCTGACTCGCTATGGCATGTCGGTGACCTGCACTAGCCTGAAGACGTGGCTGGGGGTGTTGCGGCTCCACGGACCCGGTACGCCAGTTGCGGCGAGATCGACATCGCCTACCAGGTGTTCGGTGATGGACCGATCGACCTGCTCGTGCTGCCGGGGCCGTTAATCCCGATCGACTGCGTCGACCTCGAGCCGTCGATGTACCGGTTCCACCGGCGGCTCGCGTCGTTCTGCCGGGTGATCCGCTTCGACCAGCGCGGCATCGGCCTGTCGTCGCGAGTCGCGTCGCTGGACATGCTCGGCCCGGAATCGTGGGCCCAGGACGCGATCGCGGTCATGAACGCGGCGGGATGCGAGCGCGCCACGATCTTCGCCCCCGGTTTCACGTCGTTGGCCGGTGTGGTTCTCGCGACCGATCATTCCGAGCGGGTGAACAGCCTGGTGATCGCCAACGGCGCGGCGCGCACGCTGCGCGGTCCGGATTACCCGATCGGCTCCGACCTCGACGACGCCGATCGCTTCACGACGGTCGGGATGGAACCGGACGCCGTCGAGCAGGGGTTCGACATGCTCCGGATCATCGCGCCCTCCGTGGCGAGTGACGCCGCATTCCGCGCCTGGTGGGACATGGCCGGCAACCGGGCCGCATCACCGAGCATGGCCCGCGCCTTCATCAACAGGATCCGGGAGGGCGATGTCCGCGACCGGCTCCCTCGTGTCGCCGTGCCGACACTGATCCTGCATCGCGACAACCCCGACTTCAGCCCCGTCGGGCACGCACACTATCTGGCTGAACACATCCCGGGGTCACGCCTCATCGAACTGCCGGGCCGGGACGCCCTGTACTGGGTCGGCGACACCGCCCCCGTCCTCGATGAGATCGAGGAGTTCATCACCGGGGTGCGCGGCGTCTCCGACGCCGAACGCCTGCTCACCACGATCGTGTTCACCGACATCGTCGGCTCCACCGAGCGAGCCGCGCTGCTCGGCGACCACCGGTGGCGAGACCTCCTCGACAACCACGACACCCTCGTGCGCCACCAGCTGCAGCGGTTCGGCGGCCGTGAAGTCAACACGGCCGGCGACGGATTCGTCGCCACCTTCACCAGCCCGAGCGCCGCCATCGCCTGCGCCGACTCCCTCACCGACGCGGTCCGGGTGCTCGGTATCGAGGTGCGGGTGGGCATTCACGCGGGCGAGGTGGAGGTGCGCGGCAACGACGTCGCCGGCATGGCCGTGCATATCGGCGCGCGGGTGGCGGCACTGGCCGGGCCCGGCGAAGTGCTGGTGTCGTCCACGGTGCGCGACATCGTCACCGGCTCGCGGCACCGTTTCGGCGACCGCGGCGAGGCCGCCCTCAAGGGCGTGCCGGGCCAGTGGCGGCTGTACTCGCTGCAGCGCGAGCACGCGATCGTCCGGCGGTAGCCGCGCGCCGGCCCGCTAGCCTGTTTAATGGCTGCCATCGGGGCTCAACCGACTCCGGTCTCCCCGGCCTGCCGACCGAGTTCCGGGGCGCAGCTTGGTTTTTCACGCGAAGGAGCACACATGACCGACGTGCACGTCTCGTTACCCCCGGCGCTGCGGCGAGCGCTGGAGCTGCTCGCGGATCCGCCGGCGGATCCCGACGTCAGCAAGGGGTACCTCGATCTGCTCGGCGGCGAATCCGCCGGGGGCGGTGACGTCGCGAAGAACACCGGGCCGATCCAGGCGGCCTGGGCGTCACCGATCGGGTCGATGCTCTACGACAACGCCCAGGCCCTGTCGCGGCGGTTGATCAGCGCCTGGCAAACCCCCCTCGAGTGGTTGAACATCCCCCCGGGCGGCGTCGCGCTGGACGTTGGGTCGGGCCCCGGCAACGTCACCGCGTCGCTGGCGCGCGCGGCCGGCCCGGACGGGCTGGCCCTGGGGGTCGACATCTCCGAGGCCATGCTCGCGCGCGCCGTCCGCAACGAAGCGGGGCCGCAGGTCGGCTTCATCAAGGCCGACGCGCAACGCCTTCCGTTGCGCGACGACACGGTGGACGCCGTCGTCTCGACGGCCGTGCTGCAGTTGGTTCCGAACCCGGCGGCGGCCCTGGGCGAGATGGCGCGGGTGCTGCGGCCCGGCGGCAGGCTGGCCGTCATGGTGCCCACCGTCGGCCCGGCCGCCCGGTTCTTCCAGAAGCTGCCCAACGTCGGGGCGCACGTTTTCGACGACGACGAGATCGCCGACATCCTGGAAGACCACGGGTTCGTCAGCGTGCGGGTGAAGAACTTCGGCACCGTGCAGTGGGTGCGCGGTAAGAACGGCTGACTCAGCCGCTGGTCGGCCTTGCTCTCCCTAGTCGGGCGCTTGGGCGACCATGGCGAGCCGGTCCATGGATTCGCGCAACATGTCCGGCGTCGTCGCGCGGGCGCGCTCGAGGCGGGTCGGGTCGGCCAGCGCCGTCCAATCGTAGGTGTGGGTCACCGTGGTGAGTTCGGCGTTTACCGGGCTGAGCTCCCAGCGCCACAGGTGACCGGGCGGCTGCTTCCTGGGTTCGGCTGGGCACCAAGCGATCTTGCTGGCTTCGACGAATTCCACGACGTGGTTCTCCCGCACGGCCCCGTTCGTCAGTGTCGTCTTGAACACGTCACCGACCGCGCGGACCCGCTGCCCCGGAGCCGAGGAGGCGAGGTTGTTGTTGCCGTCCCAGCTCGGCTGGCGCGCCGGATCGGCGATCAGTTCGAAGATCCGCGCGGCGCTGGCCGCGATGACGCGCGTCGCGCTCACGATGCGTTCGGCTTCCGTGTCGGTCATGTCGCTATCCAAACACGCCGGCCGCCGGCCCCGCCTCGCCCCGTGGTGACCTTAGGCCGAAGCATTGGGGACCTTCGGCCGTCGAAGCCGGGGCCGGCGCGGTGCGACCGTAGGGATGCCGGGGCAACCCGGTGGTCTGCCCGAAGTGCAGCAAGCCCATTTTTGGGCGAGGCCATCCGCAAGGGCCTGATTGACCCACCGTCTTAAGACGGGGATCTGCCTTCGGGCAGACCTTCATGCGTGCGGGCGGTTCACGGCATCCGGGGCAGCGCCTCGACCGGTCCGGACAACGCCGCCTTGACGTGGCGGGTGTCGTCGTCGGCCAGCACCTCGGCGTCGTCGTGTTCGATGCCGTCGGCGATCGCGCGCGCCACCTGCCGCGGGTCGTTCTTCGGGGCGTCGAAGCCGGTCGTCATGTCGGTGTCGGTGAAGCTGAGGTGCGCCGCGACCACCAGGGTGCCCTGCTTCTCGAGTTCGATGCGCAGCGAATTAGTCGCCGACCACAGCGCCGCCTTGGAGTCTCCGTACCCGCCGGAGCCGGGCATCCAGGACAGGATCGACGCGATGTCGACCAGGGCCCCACCACCGTTGCCGGCCAGGATCGGCGCGAACGCCTTCGCGACCCGCAGCGCCCCGAAATAGTTCGTCTCGAACACCGCCCGCACCTCGTCGATGTCGCTGTCGAGCAACGACCGCGCCCCCAGCACACCGGCGTTGTTGATGACGATGTCGGCATCTGGAGCCGCAGCGGCCAGCGCCGCGACCGATTCCGGCTTGGTGACATCGAGCTCAACGCTGACCAACCGGGAATCCGTACTGGGTTGTGGCGACCGCGCCGTGGCGTATACCTTGGCTGCGCCGCGCGCCAACAGCTCGTCCACGATCGCCTTGCCGAGTCCGCGCTGTCCGCCGGTGACCACCACCGTCGACCCCTTGATGTTGACCATGACCTTCACTCCGTGACGTAGGTATTCATGCTTTGGTTCTGTCAATGTAATTGCGGGCTGCGACATAGTCAAGTATCTTTTAGGTATGTCTGGTGCATGGTCTGCGTCACAGCGGTACGGCCTCACCCCCGCCCCGGGAGGCCTGGCCCTGGTCCAGGACTTCCTCAACACGAGGGGAATCGCGGGCTACGGCCCGGACCTGCTTGCCGACACCGCACTCGCCCGCGACTGGGTGGCGGAGGCGGTGCGGGCCTGGTCGGCCGCCCGGGGCGTGGACCTGTCACCGCCGACGTTCGACGACGGGGACCTGGTCAAGCTGCGAGCGTTGCGGGGCACGCTCGATTCGCTGGTGGCCGGCGAGGCGCCCATCGGACGAAGCACCGTGACGGCATCCCTCGCGGTGTCCGGCGACGGTGCGGTGCGGTTGGAGCCCAGCGGGACCGGCTGGCGCTGGCTCGCCTCGGCGCTGTGGGCCGAGATCCTGCTGAGCCAGCAGGCCGGCACCTGGCGGCGTGTCAAGCAGTGCCACAACCACCGCTGTGGGTCGACGTTCTACGACCGCTCCAAGAACAACAGCGGGGTGTGGCACGACGTCAAGACGTGTGGCAACGCCGCCAACCTGCGCGCCTCGCGGGCCCGCCGGCGTGAACGTGAAACGGGCTCAGCGGTTTCACCACAGTAGGCGGTATCGGTAGTAGAGGCCGCGCCGGATGACGGCCCCCGGTATGACGTCCGCGGCGACGCGGCGGATCTCGCGCAGGCTTTCTCGGGGCGCGGCGACCGTCAGGCCGATGTCGCGGGTCTCTCGGTGCAGCAGCGAGCCGGCACGCACCGCCGGCGTACACATCGCGGCCCAGGCCCAGTCGGCGACGGTCTTGTTGGCCGACAGGCCGATGACGGCGAGTCCTCCCGCGGGCCTGAGCATTTCACGCGCTTTGAGCAGGGTCTCGCGCAGCGGCAGGTGATGCAGGCTCGCCACGAAGGTGATGAGGTCGAACGAATGCGGATCCGCCTCGAACGCTTCGAACCGCGCGACTCGCACCGACACGTTGTCGGCGGCCCGCACTCGATCCGCCGCCCGCCCGACCGCGGACGGGTCGGCATCGATGCCGACAACGCTGCGCGAGACCGCGGCCAACCGCTGGGCCAACAGTCCCTCGCCGCAGCCCACGTCCAGGACATCGCCGCGGTGCCGCGCGGCGATCTTGACCAGCCACCCGTGATAGGCGGTGTTGTGGTTCCAGTAGTCGGCCATGACGCGGGTCAAGGGCCCGGTGCCGTCAGCAGCGCTCCATGCCCGGTCGCATGAGCGTCACGGTGGGGCGGGCACGGCGTGGGCCGCCGCGCAGCACGGCCTGCAACGCGTCACAGGCGCGCGCCTTGATCGGCGTCACCACATCGAGATTGGTAGGGCTCCGGCTGATCCAGGACGGCAGTGTTGCCACGGTTTCGATCCTTCTCTGTTCGGCCTGTGCGCCGACTCATTGAATTGCACCGGGCCCGCTTTACCGATGCGCCGCGCCGGGGTAAACGCCGCGAAAAGCCGCATTGTGGCGCGACGCACATCGTCCGGCACCCGGGCCGCGCGTCACAGGCTCCTCGAACTCCTGAACCGTCGCAGGTAGCCCGGTAGGCCGCGCGCGGGCGGCGGTTTGGGCCAGTCGTCGGCGCGGAAATACGCGTCGGTCCCGCCGTCGACGAAGATCACGCTGCCGCAGAGGAATTCGGCCGACTCGGACAGCATGAAACACATCCAGTCGGCCATGTGCCGCGCCTGGCCGAAGCCACCGACCGGGACCGGGAACGAGCGAACGGCCTTGGCCTGCCGGGGCGTCGCCAGCTGTTCTTCCAGCAACGGCGTCATGATGGCTCCGGGCGCCAGGGCATTCAAGCGCACTCCCGTGCCCGCCCATTCCGGCAGCACCGCGTGGCGCCGCACCCAACGACCCACGGCGATCTTCGACGCCGCATACATCATGGTCGGCGCGGCCGGGCCGAACGGCCGCACCGATCGCAGCGCCTTGTCGCCATCGTGCGCGAGGAAGGCCTTGACCGCCCGCGCCGGGACGAGGGGCACCGTCGTCGCCGAGTTGCTGGCCACGACCACGACTTTCGCGTGTTCGGCCGCGGCCAGCGCCGGCCGCCAGGCGACCAGCGGCTCGACGACGCCGAAGAAGTTGACCTGGCCGATCTGCCGCAGCCGCTCTCGACCGGGGCTGGGCCCGAGGCCGGCGGCCAGGACCGCACCGTCGAGCTTGCCGCCCGCGGCCGCCAGCACCCCGTCGGCGGCCCGCTTGCGCCCGTCCGGCGTCGACAAGTCCGCGACGATATCGGCGTCTTTGATGTCGACGCCGATCACGGTGTGCCCGTCGGCCTTGAGCCGCTGCACGGTCTCGTGACCCATCCCGGAAGCCGACCCGGTGACCGCATAAGTGCCCATCGCTTTGTTCTTACCAGTCGCGGCCCGGTCCGGCGTCAGGTTCCGGCGGCGGCCTTCTCGACGTCGAGCAGCTGCTCGCCGCGCCGTTCCTCGTCGTAGGCGGCGCGGCCGCCCCGCAGGCCGAACAGACGCTTGGAGAACAACAGGTAGACGACGGCGGCCACGTTGATGGCGAAGGTGACCGCCCGGGTCATCGTGATGCCCTTGAACAGGTCGTGAACCTCCAGCGGCAGGAACACCGAGGTGGCGATCACCGCGAAGTACTCGCCCCAGCGCTTCAGCAACCACAGGCCGACGCCTTCGACGACCTCCAGCAGCGCGTAGGCGGCCAGCATCAAGGTCAGCAGGGCCAGGGTGGACGGCTTGGCGGCGAGCGCCTTCTCCAGTTCGTGCACGATCGTCATCTGATCGACCTTGAATCCGGCGGCGCGGAAGATCGGCAGGTCGCGTTCGAGGGTGGCCTGGATGGCACCGCGTGCGCCGCGAAACTTCCACACCGCGTACGCGGCGAGCGCGATCACCACCGCCCGGAACAGGCGCTCTACCGCCAGGGTTCGGATGATGATGGCCTGACGTAAAGCCTTGCCGCGCATGATCATCGGCGCGTCTTCGGCGCGTCCCCGCCCGTGGGGGCGGCCCACCGTGAATTCACCGCAGCGCAGGCAGCGCCAGACTTCGCCCAGTGCGGTGGTGCCGCTCAGCCGGGCGGCGAGGTCCTGCTCGTCGGGGGCGTAGGTGGCGTGGCCCGCGACCGCGCAGGTGACCAACTCCCACCGATTGCCGCCCTGATGTTTGCGCATGGCCGATCATCGCACCGCCGGAAGCGGGCCATGCAAGGGGGCGCGCCCGGCAGGTCAGAACCGGGGCTTGGTGCGCGGCCGTTGCGCGACGGGGCTCGCCGCGCCCAGCAGGGCGGCGAGGTCGGCGACGGGGATTTCGTCGAGGTGATCGACCGCTGCGATGATTTCGGCGCGCAGCGCTTCGTCGCAGAAGGGTCCGGCCAGCCATTCGAACTTGTCCGCGACGCGTTCCCACGACATGGGCCGAGTCGGGGAACCCTCGTAATCGGCTTGTTCGCGGGACAATTCCCGTCCGTCGCGGGTCACCAGGTGCACCCGCGCCGCCGTGCGTTGCGGATAGTCGGCGGTCAGGTCGGCGGCGGGTTTGACGTCGACACGCGTCAACAACTCCTGGACGTCGTCGCGCAGGACCCGGTCGGTTTCCAGCTGTTCGGGGCCAACCCCGCCGTCGAGCAGCGCCACCGCACTGAGGTATTTGAGGTTGTAGTCGGCCTGCTCCTTGGTGCGGGGGTCGTCCTTGCCGCCGTAGGCTCCCCCGCCGGCGAAGTCGTATGCGCCCTGGAAGACCTCGAGCGTCACCCGCGCGACGTCCGCACCGCGCAGGTCGTTTTCGGTGCGCAGGGCCAAGATCGCGTCGATGACCACCTGCCCGTGGATCAGGGAGCAGTACTGCTTGAGGTAGGTCTGCTCCACGCAGGTGAGCCGCCGGTCGCCGGTCGCCAGGTCGATGGGCTGGTCGAACAGCTGCACCAGGCCGTGCGGGCCCTCGAACAACGACTTCGGCCCGGTGACGCCGCGGGCGGCGAGCATGGTCGCATAGACGGCGCGCATGCCGGTGATCGCCGGCGAGATGCCCTTCCAATTCGAGACCGGTTCGGCGTGCACCGTCGCCAACGACACGTTGTCGGTCGCGGCGGCCGCGATCGCGTTGGCGGTTTGCTCGACGCTCAGTCCCAGCAGCTTCGCCGCGGCGGCCGCGACCGAGATCGACAGCTGCAACGCGTGATTGAGGCCGCGCGCCATCACCGGCACCTGGGAGCTGAACCGGCATTGCACCTCGTAGGCGACCGCCAGCGCCAACAGGAAGTCGGCTCCGCCGGCGCCCGTGTGCTCGGCGACGGCCAGCACGGCACCGAAGTTGTCGGCGGGATGGCACAGGCCTCCGACCGTCAGATAGGTGTCGAGCAGATCGGGATAGCGCACCAGCACCGCGTTGAAGAACGCCGCCTGGTCCACCGATGCCCGTCCGCCGCCCACCAAGGTGGCGGTGGGGACGCCGCTGAACTGGCCGGTGTGGTCGCGGATCGTCGCGACGAGCTCGCCGTCCAGGGAGCCGACCGCGCAGGCGATGCTGTCGAGGATGTTGCGCTTCATCAGCGTGCGCGGCCGTCCCGCCAGGTCGGTCGGCCGCGCGCCGACGACGAATTCGGCCAGCTCGTCCACGACGTGGTTGTGTGCCATGACTTTTCGCCTCCCGGACTGCGTTACCTTCACCCAAGCGCAGCGCCGGGCCGCCGTCCAGGACCGCTCTGTTACCAGTGGTCGATGCGACTTCTCACCGCAGGTGAGGGTCGTCGGACGGCGCCCACCACGGCCCGGCGGGAGGGGCCGGCCAGTCACGGGTACGCGCGACCGCCAGCAGCGCTTCCACGGCGTCGCGCACCCCGGCGCGGTCGTCGTCCCGGCGGTGCAGCAGCGACCACGTCCACAGCGGCACCGGTTCGGCGACGGGACGCTGACCCAGGCTGGGCGGGAGGGCCGCGGTGTGGCGTTTCGGTGACGCGAGCACGGCCGCGCCGATCCTGCGCACGTGGGCGTAGAACGCGTCACCGGTGATGCCGCCGTCCTCGATGGGCACGATGCGGGCGCCGGTGGCGGCGGCGAACTCCTTGGCGTATCGATTCCACGATGACCATGCCGACTCGTCCGCGTCGACGAGCACGCTGACCCGTTGCGCTACAACGGGTTCCGTCGAACTGAGGCCCGGGACGACGGCGTGCAGCGGCTCGGTCCGCAGCAGGTGCGCCGTCAGACCGCGCTCCTCGGCCTGGCCCGCGGTCACCCACGCCAGCGCGATGTCGAGGGTGCCCTCGGCCACCCGGTCGGCCTGGGCGTGCGAGGGCAGCACCCAGTCGTCGAGCCGCAGGTCCGCCGCGCTCCCCAGCAGGGTGGTGATGTCGTCGGGAAGCCAGCTGACGTAGCCCAGGCGCACCGGTGTGCTGCGCACGGCCGCCCGCCGCAGGCGGGCCTTGGCGTCGTCGGCCAGCGACAGGATCCGGCGCGCGTCCGGAAGGAGGGTGCGTCCGGCCTCCGTCAGCCGGACGCTGCGCCGGTCCCGCACGAACAGGTCGGCGCCCAGCTCGCGCTCCAGCGCGATGATCTGTTGCGACAGGGCCGGTCCGGAGATGTGCACGCGTTGCGCGGCCCGGCCGAAGTGCAGCTCCTCTGCGACGGCCACGAAGTAGCGCAACTGCCGCAGTTCCATAGGCGGAGCCTAGACCGCTTGGCCGACGCTATCCGGTCGAGGCGGGGGCAGGCCGATCGCCGCCGTTTCGTCGGTCAACTGCTTGCCGATGGCCCGGATCTGCCGCGCCGACAACGGGCACAGTGGGTGCACGGCCACCATCAGGGCGACGTGTCGTTGGTCGAAAACCGGTGCGGCGATGGTCACCACGGGTTGCTTGCGGCGACCCGGGTTGTCGTCGGAGAGGAACCCGATGGTGGTGAACTCGTCGAGCAACTGATCCACGATGTGACGCACCGGCGTGGGCATCTCAGCGCTGTGCAGCGTGCCGACCACCTGCACGGCCTGGGCGAGCGCGGGCGTGGTCCAGTCGACGTCGAAACCCCGCTCGCGGGTGTGCTCCAGCACCCGTTCCAGGCGCCGGGTGCGATCCGGGTTGTTGCCCGCTCCGCGGCGGATCCACGCGCGTTGTTCCTCCTCGTCGTCCCAGGCGGCGAGCGCCACCCCGAAGGGCGGGGCGTACGGGATGCGATCGCCGGGGATTCCGGACGGTGGGGTGGCGGGCCGGCCTTCAAATGCGGTGACCACCAACGAATCCCCGAATCGCTCGACCACGGAGCAGCCGTAGCCGACCTGCCGCGACAATCGCAGGGCCGCGGAACGGGCCGCATGCGCGAGCGGCCGGGCGGTGTCCGTGCGCGCCGCCACGACGGCCAGTGCGGGGCCCAGCGTGAACGTCTTGGCGACCGGATCGCGGCTGGCCCACCCCCGGTCGCACAGCGTCTTGAGGATGGCGTGCGCGGTCGCCTGCGTGAGATCGAGCTCGCGCACGATGTCGGAGAACCGCAGCCGCGCGTTTGAAGACCGGGCCAGGAGCTCGACGACGTCGAGCACCCGGGCGGTCGGTGCAGACGTCGATCCCCGAATGGCTTGACTCCCCTGCCGCACGCTTTAGAGTGAGACGAACATTCGAGAGTCTATATCGACTATTCGAGAAAGTAACGTTTTGCGCGCTGCGGTGAAGACCTGCCATGACCGAACGTGATGACCGCCAGGACATCTCCGAATTGCTGGTGCGTTACGCCAGCGGGATCGACCGGCGCGACTGGCCGCTGTTTCGCACGGTGTTCACCGCGGACTGCCAGCTCGACTACGGCGTGATCGGGTCGTGGACGGGCGTCGACGCCGTCACGGACTTCATGGCTCAGGTGCACGCTTTGGCGGGACACACGCTGCATCGCCTGACCAACCTGGCGATCACGGTCGACGGCGACACGGCGACGGCGCGCACCTATATCGACGGACTGATCCTGGCCGCCGACAACGACTCCGGCGTCAATGCGATCGGCTTCTACGACGACGAGATCGTGCGCACCCCCGACGGGTGGCGCATCGCTCGCCGGCGCTACACCCAGGTGCGCCTGACGACCGTCGGGGGCGCCGGATGACGTTCGCAGCCAAATACGGGCCGTGGGCGCTGGTGGCCGGGGCCTCGGATGGGGTGGGCGCGGCGTTCGCCCGCGGGCTCGCCGAGCGGGGCGTCAACGTCGTGCTCATCGCCCGCCGGCAAGCCGTCCTCGAGGACGTCGCGGCCAGGATCCGCGACGACACGTCGGCGTCCACGCGGACCCTCGCCATCGATCTCGCCGAACCGGGTGCGGCGGCGGCGGTCGCCGCGGCGACCGCCGACCTCGAGGTCGGCTTCCTCGCCTACTGCGCGGGCGCCGACCCGAACTTCGAGCCGTTTCTCGCCAACCCGATCGAAGCCGCCGAGGCGATGGTGCGACGCAACTGCATGGTGCCGATGCAGCTGTGCCACCACTTCGCCGCCGCCATGGTCGAGCGGGGGCGTGGCGGGATCGTGCTGTTCGGGTCGGGCGCCGGCCTGGCCGGCGGGGCCAACATGGTGGCCTACGGCGCGTCGAAGGCGTTCGACATGGTCTTCGCCGAGGCGCTGTGGGCCGAGTTGCACGACAAGGGCGTCGACGTCCTGGGCCTCATCCTGGGCAAGACCGATACGCCCGCCCTGCGGCAACTCGAACACAGCCGCGGGCAGATCGGTTCGCTCGACGAGGTGCCGCCGGGCGCGGCCGCCGTGGCGGACGTCATCGCCGAGGCCTTCGAGAACCTGGGCAACGGACCGACCCTGATGGTCGGCGACATGATGCGCGCCGCCGAACCGATGTTGGCCTCGCTAACCCGCAACCAAGCCGTCGAACTGTTCGCCCAAGCCGCGGCCGCCGCCATGGGGCCGGGGAAATAGCGGGAACCTCCCCCGCCTGCGGCCCGTCGTACTGCGTAGGGACCTGATTCCGGACCCAGAGGTTTGCCAAACTTCGGAATCGGGGCTGCCTAACTTTTCGCCGGCGCCGTCCTGGCCAGCAAAGATGATTGCCAGCGCCGAGCCATCTCGAGCGGTCGACCACGTTGCTGGCGACGGGCTGCGCGGGTAACTTGGGTAGGCGGTTCGGCATGGCAAACCTAACCTCACTACGTCGGTACAGTGCCGGTACAGTCGCCACCCCTCCGTATCGAAGGATGACGATGCTCGCCACAGACAGGCCCGCCGCGGTCTCCACGGCAGAACGCTCCCGGCGTCGCACCCTGACCCGGTCCGGACTGATCACCGCGGCGTTCGTCGCACCGGCGCTGGTGCTCCGCGTCGCCGGGCTGCACCCCGACCCGGTCCTCGCCCTCATCATCTTCGGGGCCGCGGTGGTGTCGGCCAGCTTCCTGCTGGCCTGGGCGGCCGAAGCCGCGCAGATCGATGTCTCCGGCGGGATGGCCACGGCGGTGCTGGCGCTGATCGCGGTGCTGCCCGAGTACGCCGTCGACCTGTATTACGCCTACGTGTCCGGCCACAACGCGGATTACACCCAATACGCCGCCGCCAACATGACCGGGTCCAACCGGCTGCTGATGGGCCTCGGTTGGCCCGTCGTCGTACTGGTCAGCATCGTGGTGGCGCGCAAGGCCGGCGACGCGAAGGCCACCGGCTTGGCGCTCCAACCGACCAATCGCGTCGAACTCGGGTTCCTGCTGATCGCCGGCGTCATCGCGTTCGCGATACCGGCAAGCGGCCAAATCCACTTCGGCCTGGGCCTGGCGCTGTTGGCCTGGTTCGGGTTCTACCTCTACAAAGTGAGCCACGGCGATGTGGAGGAGCCCGACCTGATCGGGACCGCCGCCGCCCTTGGGGAGCTGCCCGACCGCGGGCGGCGCATCGTCGTGGTCGGCCTCTTCCTGGCCTCCGGCGCGGTGATCCTGTTGTGCGCGAAGCCGTTCGCGGACAACCTGGTCGCCGCGGGCACCGAGCTCGGCATCGACCGCTTCCTGCTGGTTCAATGGCTCGCCCCCCTCGCTTCCGAGGCCCCGGAGTTCATCGTCGCGACCATCTTCGCCACCCGGGGCAAGGGCACGGCGGCCATCGCCACCCTGATCTCCTCCAAGGTCAACCAGTGGACGCTGCTGATCGGGTCGCTGCCGCTCGCCCACCTGCTGGGCGGCGGCGGATTCTCCCTACAGCTCGACCAGCGTCAGGTGGAGGAAGTGTTGCTCACGGCCACCCAAACCATGATGGGGGTGGCGCTGTTGTTGGCGCTGCGGTTCCACCGTGCCGCGGCGGGCACGCTGTTGGGCCTGTTCGTCGTGCAGTTCCCCATCGCCTCGACCCATGGCCGGCTGCTGCTCTGCGGCGCCTACACCGCGGTGGCCGTCGTCGCCCTGACCCGAAACCGCCGGCACCTGGCGGCCACCGTGCGGGCGCCGTTCTTCGGTACGGCGATCCGCCACAGCGGCCATCCCCACCATCAGGTGCCCGACCCCTAACTGCCCGCGGCCGCCCGCCGTATACCGTCCAGATATGAATCGAGTGTCGGTGATCACGGGCGGCGCGGGCGGCATGGGCCTGGCCACGGCCAAAGTCGTCGGACGAGACCACACCGTCGTCCTGTGCGACGTCAGGCGGGACCGGCTCGCCGCGGCGGCCGCCGCCCTCGACGAACTCGGAATGACGCACACCGCCGTCGACTGCGACGTGACCGATCGGCGGGCGCTCGCCGACCTGCTCGACACCGCAACCAATCTCGGGACGCTCGCCTCGGTCATCCACACGGCGGGCGTGAGCCCCAGCATGGGCACGGCCGACTATGTGATGCGGACCAACGCGCTCGGCACGCTCAACGTCAACGAGGCGTTCTACGCGGTGGCCGGCGAGGGCTCGGCGATCGTCAACGTGGCATCGATGGCCGCACACCTACTGCCCGCGGAAATGGTTCCGGTGGACCGGTTTTCGCTGGCGCTGAGCGACGTCGACGAGTTCATGGCCGCGATGATGACGACCTGCGACATCGCGCCCGAGGAGGCGCGGCCCGGCCTCGCCTACGCCGTCAGCAAGAGCTTCGTGAAGTGGTACAGCCAGTCGCAGGCGGAGAGGTTCAATGCCCGCGGGTTGCGCATCGTCTCGGTGTCGCCGGGCTCCATCGACACCGAGATGGGCCGGCTCGAGGAACAAGCCGGCGCCGGAGCGATGGTCACCAACGCCGCCGTCCCGAGGTGGGGCCGGCCCGAGGAGATGGCCGACCTGCTGGCGTTCTGCGCCGGCGACAAGGCGGGCTACCTCACCGGCACCGACATCCTCAACGACGGTGGCGTGATCGCCTCGATGGCCGAGCGGGCCAGGGTGGCCGCCGCGGGCTGATCGCGACGACGTGACTCGCGGGCAGTCGAAAGCGCGCCGCGGCCGCGGCACGGCTACCTATGCTGAGCGGATGCCGCAACGGGTGCTGCGTGAACGCCTGATCGATCTCGAGGTCCCGGACCAGGACGAGGCGCGCGGCCGCGCGCTGCGCAAGACCGTGCCGCGTCGCACGCTCGCGGAGCTGACACCATCGCAGAAGTCGGCCACCGAAATCCTGGTGGCCCAAAACGCCGGGCGGCTGCCCGAACTCGTCCCGCTGCGGTTCGCCCGCATGCTCGCCGACCCGTTCTCGTTCTACCGCGGTTCGGCCGCCGTGATGGCCGCCGACCTGGGCGCCAGCCCGTCGAGCGGGATCGAAGTGATGTGTTGCGGCGACGCCCACGTGTCCAACTTCGGCATGTACGCGGCGCCGCACCGCTCAATAGTGTTCGACCTCAACGACTTCGACGAGGCCGCGGTCGCCCCGGCGGAATGGGACGTCAAGCGCCTGATCACCAGCGCGATCGTCGGCGGGCGCCACGCGGGGTATCCCGCCAAGGCCATCCGCCGCTGCGTCGGGCAGGCGTTACTCGGCTACCAAACCAGCCTGCAGGCGATGCTCGCGATGGACGTGCTGGACCGCTACTACCTGCGGGTGGAACCGGAGCGGCATGCCGGCACCGTGTCCAAGGGCCTGCTCGGCGTGATCCAGAAGACGACGTCCCGGGCGCGCAGCCGGACGTCGGCGCGGGTCTTCAAGCAGCTCACCGAAGTCGGCGCCGACGGGACGCCACGGCTCCGGGAGGCGCCACCGGTTCTGCAGCACGTCGACGAGGACGCCGAAGCCGTGCTGATGGACTCGATTCAGGAATACCTGTCCACCGTTCCCGCCGACATCGCGCTGCTGCTGTCGCACTTTCGCGTCACCGACGTGGCGTTGCGGGTGGTCGGCGTCGGCAGCGTGGGAACCCGGTGTTTCCTGGTGATCCTGGTGGGTCCCAACGGCACTCCGCTCATCCTGCAGATCAAGGAGGCGACCCGGTCGGTGCTCGACGAATACGGCGGCTGGCCTCAACCGGCCATGCTGGGCGCGGCCGTCGAGGCCAAGGGGCAGGGCATGCGCGTCGTCGACGGCCAGCGGATCCTGCAGGCGATGTCGGACGTGTTCCTCGGGCCAACCCGCAAGGACGGGCGCGACTACTACGTCCGGCAGTTCCACGACATGAAGGGCACCATCGACACCGAGGGCATGGCGTCCTCCACGTTCAGCGACTACGTCGCCGCCTGCGCGGTGCTGTTGGCACGGGCGCACTCGCAGAGCGCCAATGCCTCGTTGCTGCGCGGGTACGTCGGCACCAGCGACATCGTGTCGGCCGCGGTGGCCGAGTGGTGTTACGCCTACGCCGACAAATCGCTCGACGATTTCCACCAATTGGAGGCCGCGGCCGCGGCCGGCGACATCGAGGTCGCCGCGGATCCCGCCCGGTAACGCGGACCGCCCGTCCCGGCTCCAGTCAACTCATTCGGCAGAAAGGCGGCAGCAGTCGATGCGAAGCCGCGCGGCCATCCTCTACGAGTACGGCCACCCGTGGACGGTCGAGGAGTTCGAGCTGGATCCGCCGAAGGCGGGCGAGGTCATGGTGCGGCTGGCGGCCACCGGGCTCTGCCACTCCGACGAACACATCCGTCAGGGGAAGCTGGCTGCGCCGCCGGAAACGTTGCGCGCCCTGGGATTACCCGCCATGTCACCGACGATCGGTGGGCACGAGGGCTCCGGCGTGGTGGTCGACGTCGGGCCGGGCGTCGCCGGGTTCGCACCGGGTGACCACGTGGTGACCTCCTTCGTCGCGGTGTGCGGCCGGTGCCGGTGGTGCGCCTCCGGGATGGAGTACCTGTGCGACACGGGTTCGGGAACGTTGGCGCCGGGCATGCCGACGGACGGCACCTTCCGCCATCACACCGTCGACGGGCGCAACCTCGGCCACGTGTCCAAGATCGGCGCGTTCGCCGAACATACTGTGGTGGCGGCCAATTCGCTGGTGAAGATCGATTCCGGCCTTCCCCTGCTGCCCGCCGCTCTGCTGGCCTGCGCGGTCCCCACCGGGTATGGGTCGGCCGCCCGGCGGGCCGGCGTGCGCGGCGGTGACACCGTGGTGGTGATCGGCACCGGCGGGATCGGCACCGCGGCCGTCCAGGGCGCGCGCATCAACGGCGCGGCCCGGATCGTCGCGGTCGACGTCAGCGACTTCAAGCGCACCTCCGCCCAGACGTTCGGCGCAACCCACACCGCGGCGACGGCTGCGGACGCGGTCGAGCTGGTCCGCGACCTGACCCGCGGTGTGATGGCGGATGCGGTGGTGGTCTCTCCCGCCGTGATCGGCGAGGCCGACGTCGGGGCCGCGCTTGCGCTCACCCGCAAGGGCGGCACCTGCGTGCTGACCGGGCTGCCGTCGCCGGCGTTGGGGTCGATCGCCATCGCGCTGCAGGACTTCATCCTGATGAACAAGACGTTGTGCGGCACCGTCTTCGGCTCATGCAACCCCAAGGGTGACATCGCGCTGCTGGCCACGTTGTACGAGTCGGGTCGGCTACTCCTCGACGAGATGATCACCAAGCGCTATCGGCTCGACGACATCAACGACGCCTACGCCGACCTGACCGCCGGCCGCCTGATCCGCGGGGTCATCGACTTCGGCCTGGGACAGTAGCCAGTCCTGCGGCCGCAGGCGCCACGTGCGCCGGGCGTACTCCAGCTCGGTGTAGGGCCACTGGGTGACGATGCGGCCGGTGGGCGAGCGGAAGTAGCTGTCGCACCGGGTCCAGATGGTGCGCTCCAGGTCGGCGGAAAGTTGGTCGTTGTATCGCTTTTCGGCCTCGGGGCGCACGTCGAGGTAGCCGCCCCTGCGTGCGATCCGGCTGACCGCGCTGGCGACGAGTCGCGCACCCGCCTCGAGGATGTAGACGATCGAGTTTCCGCCCTGGTTGGTGTTGGGGCCATACAGCATGAAGAAGTTCGGGAAGCCGCTGACCGCGACGCCCAGGTACGCGCTCGGATCGTCGCCCCACCGCTCGTGCAGCCGGCGTCCACCGAGGCCGATGACGTCGATGCCGGGCAGATAGTGCGACGTCTCGAACCCGGTGGCCAGCACGATCGCGTCCACGTCGACCGCGCGCCCCGCCGAGGTGAGCACCGACGATCCGTCGATGCGCTCGATGGGGTCGGTGACCAACTCGACGTTGTCGCGCTGCAGCGCCCGGTAGAAATCGTCGCCCAGCAACACCCGCTTGCAGCGGAACGGGTAGCCGGGCGTCAATGCCCGGCGCAGCCGCTCGTCGGCGACGGTGCGCTCCAGAAAGGACGTCGCGACGTGCGTGCGCGCGTCGATGACCGGGTCGTCGGCGAAGGTTGCGGTGTTGTCGTGCTGGAATTTCCAGATCTGCCAGCGGGTGCGGCGAGCGGCCAGCGGGTTGCGCCGGAACCGCGCCAACTCCGTTGCGGTGTAGGGGCGGTCGTCCTTGGGCACCATCCACGGCGGCGTGCGTTGGAAGACGCTCACAAGGTCGGCGATCTTGGCCAGTTCGGGGACGGCCTGCACCCCGCTGGCGCCGGTGCCGATGACGGCCACCCTCTTGCCGGCCAGGTCGATCCCGTGATCCCAGTGCGCGGTGTGCATGAGCGTGCCGGTGAAATCGGCCAGTCCCGGAATGTCGGGAAGCCTTGGGGAGCCGAACAACCCGACGGCGCACACGACGACGTCGACGGTCAGGGTGGATTCGCGCCCCGCCCGGTCCAGCCGGCAGTGCCACGCCGCGCCGTTCCAGCGGACCGAGCGCGCCCGGGTGCCCAGCACGAGGTGTCGGCGCAGGTCGAAGTCGTCGGCGACCGACTCGAGATAGGCCAGGATCTCGGGCTGCCGCGCGTAGGTGCGGGTCCAGGATTTGTTGGGCGCGAACGAGAACGAATAGAGGTGGCTCTGGATGTC
Organism: Mycobacterium sp. E342; assembly: GCF_001667665.1. Taxonomy (NCBI): domain Bacteria; kingdom Bacillati; phylum Actinomycetota; class Actinomycetes; order Mycobacteriales; family Mycobacteriaceae; genus Mycobacterium; species Mycobacterium sp. E342. The sequence continues at coordinate 2,201 of NZ_LZJM01000125.1, read as the reverse complement.
GCACGCGGCACCGGGATAGGTGTTGCGCCGCCAGGTGCCGCCTACCCCGTCGTCGGCCTCGATGATCACCAGGTCGTCGATGCCGGCCCGGCGCAGCGCGACGGCGGCGGCCAGCCCACCGAAGCCGGCACCGATGATCGCCACCTTGGGCGGGCGCCCGCGGCGGGTGGCGGCCCGCAGCCGGCCGAGGCCGTAGCGCCACCGGGCCTGCCGGCTGGTCACCGTCGCGCCTCGCCGCCGCGAATCAGGTAGCCGTCCAGGCCACCGTCGGCCCGCCACTCGCGCAGCAGGTCGGCGTACTCCGTGGGCGCGCCGAAGAAGAAGCTGCCTTGCCGGGTCTTGGTGTCCGCCTTGCCCTCCCGGTTGTAGTAGCCGGGTGTGCACGTTTGTGCGCGCTCGGCGCTGGCGGCCGACCGGGTGACCACCGTGTCGACCCAGGCGGATTCGGCGGCGGGAGCGGCCTCCACTTCGCTGACCCCGTGCTCGAGCGCCCACGCGATGATCCACGCGGCGTGGGTGGCCTGCACGTCCAGCAGGTAGGGGAAGTTCACCGTCAGGCCCGCCTGCGCGATGCTCTCGATGAAGCAGTTCGGGAACTTCGTCGTGCACAGCCCCTGAAAGGTGCGCACCCCGTCACGCCAGTGTTCGGTCAGTGACACCCCGTCGCGGCCGATCAGCTCGAAGCCGGTGCGCCGGCAGTAGTCGGTGCCGACCTCGAAACCCGTTGCGAAGACGAGGCAGTCGAGCTCGTAGGGCACGCCGTCGACCACCACACCCGACTCGGTGATGCGCTGCACGCCACGCCCGCGGGTGTCGACCAGGGTGACGTTGTCGCGGTTGAACGTCTGCAGGTACTCGTCGTGGAAGCAGGGGCGTTTGCAGAAGTACCCGTACCACGGCTTGAGCGCCTCCGCGGTCGCCGGATCGGCGACGATGCCCGCGACCCGCGCCCGGATCTCCTCCATCTTGGCGAAGTCCGCGATCTCGATGTCGCGGCCGCGTTGCGCCGGGTCGACGACGCCGTCACCGTCGTGGCGCATCACCGGAAGCTTGCGCGTGATGCTCGTCCAGGCGTCGTCGACCAGGTCTTCGTCGGCCTGGCCGCCGGCGGTGAGGATCTGGAAGTTCTCGATCCGCCTGCGCTGCCATCCCGGCCGTAATGTGCCGGCCCACAGGGGATCGGTGGCGCGGTTGGCCCGCACGTCCACCGATGACGGCGTGCGCTGGAAGACGTGGAGCCGCCGGGCCGCCCGGGCGAGGTGCGGGACGCATTGGATCGCCGTGGCCCCGGTACCGATGATCCCGACGCGCTTGTCGGCGAGGTGCTCCAGGTTCTCCCCGGTGTAGGCGTAGTCCCACCGGCTGGTGTGGAACGCGTGGCCGCGAAACGTGCCGAGGCCCTCGATGCCGGGCAGCTTGGGTTTGGCCTGGTAGCCGTTGGCCATGGACACGAACCGGGCCCGCATGTCGTCGCCGCGGTCGGTGCGGATGATCCAGCGCGATTCTTCAGCATTCCAACGCATTTCGCGTACATCGGTGCGCAGGCACGCGTCGCGATAGAGGTCGTAGTGCCGGGCGATCCGCTGACAATGGGCGAAGATCTCCGCCCCCTTGGCATACTTTTCGGTCGGCAGGTAGCCGAGTTCCTCCAGCAGCGGCATGTACACGTAGGACTCGACGTCACAGGCGATTCCCGGGTACCGGTTCCAGTACCACGTCCCGCCCACGTCGGCCGCCCTGTCGATCAGCCGCACGCTGCCGACACCGAGCTGACGCAGCCGCGCCCCCGTCAACAGCCCGCCGAACCCGGCGCCGATGATGGCCACGTCGACCTCGTCGGTCAGCGGCTCGCGGTCGAAAGTCCCGTCCGTCCAAGGGTCTTCGGCGAAGCGGGCGAAAGCCCCGGCCGTCTCCACGTACTGCGCGATGCCGTCCGGGCGCAGACGGCGGGCGCGCTCTTCGGCGTACTTGCGTCGCAGCGCGTCGACGTCGAACCCCACGCCAACGGTTTCAGTCACGGACACGATCCTCTCGCGCGCCCGACTATATAATCAATCGCTTGATCACATCAAGGGTCGTGGCGCAGCTTTCGGCGCCGGCCTGCAGCCACTGCAGGCCCCGGGCCGAGCAACGTTCCCCGGATCAATTTCTTGGCCGCGTCCAGCGCGGCGTGATAGTCCCGGGGCGGCGACGTGGCCGCC